>JBFWPD010000141.1:0-8701 GCA_050250175.1 Vicinamibacterales bacterium | reverse complement strand
GCCGAAGTCCGGAACGACCAATCAGCGCAACGAGAAGGCTCACGCCACCGCAGGCCCACAGCAGCCGCTCGAAGCGATACGCGCCAGCCAGCGCCAGCATCAGCGTCGCAAGCCCGGAGACGATGAGGGTGAGCATGACGGCCCAGAACAGGCGTTCCTCGGGGGGCTGTGCGGCCCGCCGCGGCTGTGCCCCCCACGGCAGCCTGAAGATCAGGGCGCCCGGCAGGTAGCAGATCAGGACCAGGAGCAGCGCGGTGCGAAGCATTCAGTTCGGCGCCAGAGTAGCACCGGGACGCGTGGTCGTCGTGCCGCGAAGCGCCGGTGCGACCTCACGATAGATCTGCTCGAAGTCCCTCGCGACGCGCTGCCAGCCATGGTCACGCGCAATCATCGCGCGCGCCTCCGCTCCGATCGTCTTCCGGACGCCCGGCCGGCCGAGCAAATCTGCAATCGCCGTCGCGAGGGCGGCGGCACTCCTCTCTTCGACCAGTCTCGCGGTCACTCCGTCCAGCGCGACCGCGCCGATGCCCCCGACGGACGTCGCCACGAGCGGCGTGCCTGACGCCATGATCTCGAGGACGGTATTGGGAAGCCCGTCGACGTTCCCTGCTTCGTCGTGCACGGATGGAGCCACGGCCACGTCTGCTCCTGCGAGCAACTCCGGCACGTCGTTCTGCGATACGGTCCCGATGAACTTCACGCGGTCCGCAATGCCGGCCGAAGCCGCCCGCGCCCGCAACTCGCCGTCGAGATCACCGTCCCCTGCGATGACGACCTGCAGGCTCGGCCACCCGCCGGCGAGAAGGGCCGCCGCATCGATCAGATACTCGAAGCCCTTCTTTCTCACCAGACGTCCGAACGCGAATGCCAGCCGCGCATCCGGCGCCAGTCCGAAGCGGGCACGGACGCGTGCGCGCGCACTCTCGTCGGGCCGGAATCGATCGCTGTCCACGCCGTAGGGGACGACAGAGGAACGCTCCCGATTTGCTCCAAGGCTGACGGCGCGCAACCTCAGGTCTTCGCTGCACGCCGTCACCCATGCCGCACGGCGGAACGCCGCCGCAGCAGCCTGCCGGACGATCGGATACTTCTCGGCGACGAATACGTCGGACCCATGCAGGCTGATCACGAGCGGCGTCTTACCCGCGGCCAGTGCACCTGTCACGCCTCCAGGAATCACCCAGTGCGCATGCACGACCGCGGGATGCATCCGCCTGGTCACCTGGCGGGTGCAGACGACGCCTGCGGCAAGCGCCAGCGGCGCCACCGCGAACGCAGACACGCGAAGTCCGACGTCGGCGCGCATCGCGCCCGCGTAGCCGAATATGTTCAGCGAGTCCGTCGGGGCGTACCGGTAGAGGTGAAAGGTGACGCCGCGGTCCTTCGGGGGACGATTCCAGCGTGGATGCCATGGCGCGACGAGCTGGACGTCGAATCCGCGCGACGCAACGCCGGTCGCAATCGGCTCCATGAACGTGCCGATCGCGTCTCCGTTGAAGCGCGGATAGGAACTGGTCACCATCACGATGGCCCTGGCGACCGCAGGCCGCGACTCGCTGGCCACCGGACGTGCCTACCGGTTCCGCGCCTCGAAGCGAAGCGCGGCGATCTGCTCCGAGACCAGGCCGATGAGGAAGATGAAGACGCCCAGGATCACCAGCAACACCGAGGAGTTCGTGATGTGCGACTGCGTGACGATGGTCCAGACGGCGTAGCCGCACCCGAGCGCCAGCGCCGCCAGGCTGATCGGCGCAAAGATGCGGAGCGGACTGAAGATCGTCACGACCCGCAGGATGATCAGGAAGAACTTGGCGCCGTCGCTCACGAAGCGAATCTTCGAGGTGCCGACGCGCGGCTTGGCCTCGATGGGCACGAACGCCACGTTGTAGCCCGCTCGAAGGAATGACAGCGTGGTCGTCGTCGGCGTCGAGAATCCGTTCGGCAGCAGATGCAGGAACTCGAGCATGTGTCCGCGCCATGCCGCACGGAGTCCTGACGTCAGGTCGGGAATCTCGTGCTCGGCGAGGTAGCTGGCCAGACGATTCAGCAGCGAGTTGCCCACGCGCCGCGACTGCGTCGCCTGCGTGATTCCCGAACGCGCGCCGACCGCCAGATCGTATTCACCCAGCTTCTCGACCAGCATCACCGCGTCCTCGGGGCGATGCTGACCGTCGCCGTCGACGATCACGATACATTCGCCCGTCGCATTCCTCAGGCCCGTCTTGACCGAGGCGCCATTGCCCTTGCGATACGGATGACGGATGACACGGGCGCCGGCCGCGCGCGCCGTCTCGCTCGTCCCGTCCGTCGAGCCGTCGTCGACGACGATGATCTCGCCCCATGCGGCCGCAGACGCCAGGCCGGCGACCACCTGGCCGATGACAGCACCTTCGTTGTGGGCTGGAACGATGACAGACGTTGCCTGAGGCAGTGCCACTTGGGAGGCTACCGGGTCGGAAGACTCGGCGTATTGTGTCGGGCTGACGACACCGCCGAACGTACAGCACTCCCCGATCGAAGTCAATTTTGCGCCTATAATGACGGTCTGCCTCGCTCTCGTCCACGAGCGCGGCATGCAGCGGCCGGGAGGTGCCATGAAGTGCGGCGGCCCGTCGCGCGACCCTCGCTCGAAAACGACGGCAGACCGCGTACGCTCGCTCCCCGGCAGCTCGACTCGCTCGCGTCGACACGACGTCCGCACATGGCGACGGTTTCCACCTGGAGGCGTCATGAGGTCCGTCGGAGACATCCTCGGGACAAAAGCGCCGGCCACCGTGAATCGACTGATGTCCGTGGCGGAGGCCGCGCGCCTCATGGCCACGCGCCGTATTGGAGCGCTCCCGGTCATCGACGGTGACCGGTCCATCGGTATCTTCACCAAGCGGGACGTGCTGACGCGGATCGTCGCGGCGGGGGCGGATCCGGCGCGGACCCTCATCGGCGACGTGATGTCGGCCCCTCTCGTCGTCGCTGACATACACGAGGAATGTGACGTCTGCCTGGCTCGCATGCGGCAGGAACACATCCGCCATCTCGTCATCCTCGATGGCGGACGCGTCGCTGGCGTGGTGACGATGCGGGAGCTGATGGCCGCTCAGCTCAACGACAAGTCGGAAGCCGTCAGCCTCCTGAACGAATGCGTCTTCACGACACCTGAGCTCGAGAAGCAACGGTCGTAGCAGATCGCGTCAGACTCAGGTGAGAGTCGCAGCGAGGGTGATCTTCGCGTTCAGCAGCTTGGAGATCGGACACTCGCGCTTGGCCGTCTCGGCCGCCTTCTGGAACTCGGCTTCGTCCCGCCTCGGGATGCGGACGCTCGTTTCGAGCGCGCTCGAGGTCACGGAGAAGCCGCCATCCACCTGCTCCAGCGTGACCGTCGCGGTCGTCCGGATGCTGTCGGCAGTGAGTCCCGCGTTCTCGAGCACCATGGAGAGAAACATCGAGAAGCACGCGGCGTGAGCTGCAGCGACCAGCTCCTCGGGATTCGTTCCCTTCTCGTCTTCGAACCGCATGCGGAAGTTATATGGCGTCTTGGCCAGGGCGCCGCTTTCGCTCGAGACCGATCCCGACCCGTCCTTGAGTCCACCCGTCCAGACGGCACTCGCGCTTCGCTTCATGATCTGCCGCTCCTTTCGCCAGAATCGATTTGCTGGGAACTGCGATGAGTGAGGCAACGGCGCCCCGGAATCCGGGGCGCCGCCAGGGGGTACTCAGGTATGACTCAGGAGCCCACGGCCGCCGACGTATCCGTCGCAGGTCCGTCCTGCGGACGTGCGGCAGCAGGCGGCACTGCGGGTCGAGGCGCCGGTGGCGCGGCCGGCTTGTGGGCTGCCGGGGCGTTCGGGATCCGGGCACGGAGCAGCTCCTCGCCGTGCGCGAAGAGATCCTCTTTCGAGATCTTTCCGGCGTCGACGTCGGCAAGGAGCGACCGCTGGGCCTTGTACTCCCGGTTCTCGATGCCCGCTTTGCTCTGCAGCATGCGCCAGGCTTTCCGGCGCTCGACGCAGAAGAGCACGAGCTGGCGGGAGAGGGCCCGATATCCGATCGACCCGTTGGCCTCGAGCACCTTGATGTAGACGCCGAAGTCCGGGACATACGACCGGTGGCCTGACACGAGATAGCGCCGGTAGACCACGTCCTGCTGCGTGATGCGGACCAGCATGTTCTCGATCGGAATCATCGAAGCCGCGGCCTCGGGCTTGACCTTCTTCAGGTGGTTCCGGAACCGCGCCTCCGTGGCGCACCAGTGCGCAACGGTGTATCGGTACGGCTCGTTGGTCCCCTTGAACTTCGTCTCGTACCAGTCCATGTCGATGGATGGATTGCCCTTGATGTCGAGCGCCTCCTGGTAGCTCTCGCCGAGCCTCGGGTTGAAGACGAACTCCGGCGCGCCGCGCGAATCGCGCACCCGCTGCGCCTGATCGAGCGCCATGTCGTCGGGGACCCCGTGCTCCGGCTGACACGTCGTGAAGCACTGCATGAACATCGTGCCGCGGTACTCGAGGCCGTCGAGGATGGCCCGATAGAGCTTGGGCGCATTTGCGATCGAGACCTGCGCCACGAACGGCGAGCCGTGGCCGGCCAGGAAGGTTTCGGCGACCGTCTTCTTCTCGATGTTCTTGCCCTGCGTCGCGGCCCCGAACACGTTCATGTCGTTGCCGCCGAGCATCGGCGTCGAGTCCGAGTTCTGCCCGCCGGTGTTCGAGTACACCTGCGTGTCGAGCATGACGGCCTTCACGTTCGGCCGGTTCTGCAGGACGACCTTCGAGGTGTTCTGATAGCCGATGTCGCCCATGCCACCGTCGCCGCCGATGACCCACGCCTTCGGCAGCTCGATGATTTCCTGATCGGTCATCGTCGCGTCGGTGAAGTGCGTGAGCTCGTAGTACTCGCGGTCGCTGATGACGTCGGTGTCACGAGTCAGAAGCGCATCGGCAAGCCGCTCCGGAAGTACCGACCGGCGGGCGTGGTCCATGATGAAGCTCTCGCCCAGCAGCCAGCCGACCGTGACGCCGTCCTGGAAGAGCGAATTCATCCAGGGGTAGGGATGCGGATTGTTCGGCGGAGTCGATCCGTACACGGTGTTGCAGCCGGTGTGGGCGGCCATGGCCATGACCGACATGCCGTTGCTCAACCGCCCGTCCACCGGCTGGAGGTCGCGGTGGTTGAACGCCTCCTGCAGCATGACCGCCACCATCGCATCGACGATGTCGCGGTCCGAGATCGTTCCGTGGCTGGCGATGCGCGCCTTCGTGTCCTTGTCGTTCTCGCCACCGAGCCCCATGATGATGTGAGCGACAGCCTGACGGAACAGCGCGTACTCCTCCGGGCTTCTGGCCTTCAGCTCGGCGAGCCTTCTCATGCCGTTCTGCTCGAGCTCCCTCGCCTTCTGGCGGAGTCTGTCCGCCTTGGCGTGGTAGAGCGGCCGCATGTATGCCTCGGTGACAGCCGCCACCGCGCGCAGGATGCTCTTCTCGCCGCAGCCGGCACATGCGCCGTCGCCGGATACGAGCGCGTCGTAGTTCCTCCGGACCATCAGCATGTTCCGGAGCGTCGCGGTCTTCGAGTCCTGCGGACGCATGTCGTTGTACAGCCCGAGGTACTTCTGAGGCGTGTCCGGCAGCAGGTTCAGGAACGCCGTGCCTGTCTCGTGTTCCGCGTTGACGTCTTCCGTCTCCTGCACCATCCGGAGCGCACGGTGCTCGCCGCAGGCGGTCACGCATGCCGCGCAGCCCTTGCAGAGATCGGAGACGAAGATCGAGAACACACCGCCGCCGCCAGGCGCCCGCTTCTCCGGCGTCGCGAAGATGGCGTTCGCCTTCTCGTACGCCATCGGCACCTTCGCGATGACTTCGAAGAACTGCCGCTTGGCCTCCGGCGAGAAGCCGTTGACCTCGTTGGTGACGTTCCGGATGATCGTGGGGAGCGGCATCGGATCGTTCGCGAGACCGTCCCGCATCATCGCCCGTGTGCGCCGTTCGATCTCCGGCACCAGGCTCAGCATCTTCTTCCGCTCGCCGGCGTCACTGACGTAGTTGGCGACGGCCGTCCTCAGGATCGTCTCGAGGTCCTGCGAGCAGTTTGGAAGAGCCGTGTCGGGACACACGGCAATGCACTCCATGCACTGCGTGCAGTTCTCCGGAATGTAGAGAGGGGTCTCGCGGCGGGCCACGTACTTGGAGGCCGTGTCGCCGCTTGCCGCGGCCATCACGCCGAGTGACGACAGCGCGTTGGCCGGCTGGTTGTACCCGAGCCCGCCGCGGAACAGGGCGTCGAACGACGCGATCTGCGTGAGCGGTGGGCGCTCGGCCTGATGGTCCGGCCGTTCGTGGGATCGGCATCCGCACATCGCCTCGGCATTGCTCGCAAAGACCGGCAGCAGCGCCTGCCCCCTCAGCGTCGAGCGATCGGCCGCGGTGAGCTCGCCGACGCGGATCTCGCGCACGAGCTCGAATCCCTGGGTCATGACCTCCATGTTCGACGCGACCACGGCGTCCCCGAGTCGCCCGAACTTCTTCACGTACTGCTTGTGGACGGCCTCGCGGAACTGCTCCTGCGTGATGCCGAACTCGTGCAGAAGCGGCGACACCGAGAAGAACGCGCCGAGGAAGGCGTTGCCCTGCATGCGCAACTGGAGGTCGGCGCGGTCCGTCGCGTTGCGCGCGATCTGGAATCCCGGCAGCGTGAACACGCGGATCTTCTTGTCGAGGATCTGCTTGCGCGCCCAGATGGGCAGCCGCTCCCAGGCCTGCTCGCCTTCCTCCTCCGATTCCCAGACCAGGCAGCCACCCTCTGACATGCCGTCGAGAGGATTGGTGTGCGTGAAAGCCTTCGGGTCGCAGCACAGCACGACGTTCACGTGCCGCAGGTCGCAGTTCACCCGGATCCGCTCCGGCGCCGCGATCATGAAGTAGGAGGTCGGCGCCCCCTTCTTCTCGGACCCGTACTTGGGATTGGCGCTGACGTGGATGATCTCCTTCGGGTTGCCGAACTCATCGACGACCTTGTCGCGCTCATAGAGCAGGTCGTTCAGGTCGCCAATGATCGCCCCGAGGTTCTTGCCCGTCGTGATTGCGCCCCAGCCGCCGACCGAGTGGAACCGGACCGCGATCGAACCTTCCGGAAGAAGGGACGGTGTCTCGTCCGCCTTCACCTCGTAGGGATGGTCCACGCCCAGGACCATGAACGACACGCCGTCGGACGCCCGCTTGCCGTCCTTCCTCGCGCGCTGCCCCATCGCGAATTCGTACGCGCCAATCGTGTGCTCCGGCCTGAAGTCTCTCGAACCCAGACCGTAGACACCGGCGAACAGCCTCGGCATCTGATCGACGCTGATCGCCGGCAGGCCTTCCTGGTGCTGCAACGCCTTGTGCAGCGCCGTCCTGATGTCCCGGCCCATCGGGTTGTCGCCGGCCATCGGCTCGTCGGTCCGCTCGAGGACGATGACGTTCTTCTTGCCGGCAAGCGCCCTGACGACCGCGGCCTCAGGGAAGGGCCTGAAGACATTGATGTGAATCGAGCCCACCTTCGCGTCACGGGTCCGGCGCAGGTGGTCGACGGCCGCTTCGATATTCTCGGCGGCCGACCCCAGTGAAACGAACACGGTGTCGGCGTCCGACGTCTTGTACTCGCTGACCAGACCGTAGTACCGGCCGGTGAGCTCGCCGAAGACCTTGTACGCTTCTTCGAGAAAGTCGAGGATCGGCTCGGTGAAGTTGTCCCGGCGTGCGACGACGCCCTGCATGTAGTGCTCCTGGTTCTGCACGGGACCGAGGAGCACCGGGTTGGCGAGATCGATCATCTTGGGGACGCGGCGGCGGGTGGGGCCGAAGAGCTCGCGCTGGCTCTTCGTCGGGCACTCGATGATGTCTTCGGGTGCGCCGAGGTACTCGCGAATCAGCTGCGACTCGTGCTTGTAGAACGTGCGCTCGAGGTGCGATGTGAGGAAGCCGTCCATCACGTTCATCGCCGGCGTGAGGCTCAGTTCAGCCACGCGGCGCACGATGAGCGCCTGATCGGCGGCCTGCTGTGCGTCCTTTCCGAAAACGATGATCCAGCCCGTATCGAGAGCACCGTACACATCGTCGTGTCCGCAGTGCACGTTGAGAGCGTGCTTGGTCAGCGCGCGCGCGGCGACCTCGAGCACCATCGTCGAGCACTTGCCCGGCGCGTGGTAGTACTGCTCGACGCCGTAGACCACGCCCTGACCCGACGTGTAGTTGACGACACGTTTGCCGCACACCGAATGGGCGATCGCGCCGCCCTGGGCGGCGTGCTCACCTTCCGTCTCGACCGCCAGAGTGTTCCGGCCGAAGACGTTGAGATTGCCCTCGGCGAATGCCTGCTGATAGAGCTCGCCGCCTTCCGTCGATGGGGTAATGGGATAGAACACTCCGGCATCGGCAATCCGTGTCTCGGTGTGATACGACACGAGCTGATTCCCGTTCGCCGTGACACGAAGCCCTGGGTAACGAGGTTTCTGCTGCATTCCGCCCCCTGGGAAACGAAGCTACGGACGACTCGACTATGGCGCGCCTCGATCTGACGGACGTCGAGCCCCCTCGGGTCCGCCATCGCGTGCGCCGGCGTCCGAGCTGTCGCCCGCGCTCCGACGCGGGTTCCAGTCAGGACACGTGTTGCATGTCTCGGCGGTTTGCTGTGGACCCGGGTGGCCTGGATGGTTGCAGTGCCTGGGAGAATC
>JBFWPD010000140.1:0-8731 GCA_050250175.1 Vicinamibacterales bacterium | reverse complement strand
CGAATAGTACCGTGGCACGGCGTCACACCTGCCCACGAAGATGAACCGGTAGTAGGCGTCCACGTATCGCTTGTAGTGTTCCGCCAGACGGATGTGGTCCTCGATCTTCTTGTTTGGCGCGATTCGCCCCACGAAGAGGAAATTGACGAAGTCGTCGTTCAGCACGCGCTCCAGGGCGGGACGCCTGGCTCCAGACGTGATGCGGGAGAGGTCGACGGCGAGCGGCAGCACCCCGGTAGGCGAAAAGCCCATCGACTCGAGCTCCCTGCGGTTGTAGTCCGACACGCCGAGCGCAATGTCGACGTGACCCACGAGGGAAGCCAGTTCCTCCCGCGCGAGGACGGCCAGGCGGAAGAGGGCCGCGTCGTACGGAGCAAAGAAGTGGGCAGGCGTCACGTTGTGATAGAGGAGCGCTCGCCTGCCGCTCACCGCGCGGAATGCCGCGGTCATTCGAGAGGGGAGGGCGTAGTGGAACAACGTCACGTCACCCTGTCCGGCCGCGGGATCGTCGAACGGCAGGATCTCGCCGCGCAGGACGTCGTCAATCGTCAGCGCGAAGATCTCCGCGCTGTGCCCCATCGAGCGCAGCGTGTCACGCATGCGTCTGGCGCTGTCACCGATCGCGTCACCCTTGTGTGCGGCCGGCACCCACTGATTGACGATCATGAGGCGTCCGGAACCGCGTTGAATGCGGACGGGCGATCCAGCCGGATCGCCTCGAGTGCGTCGGCCGCGTCGAACTGCGCCCAGAAGTCGTAGGTCACCGAGGGACGCGGTGCCCGCGGCGCTTCGAGAATCCGATCGACGAAGCCGAGCAGGGTTCCTGCGAAATCCTGAGCGCGCAACCGCTCGACAGCGGCCGTCTGGCCGCTCACGAGCTCTTCGCGGAGCGCGCCGTTTGAAAGGATGGCGTCCATCAGCGCGGCGACGTGGTCGGGATCACGGTCCTGAAAGAGAACGCCGGCGCCATCCATCGTCGAAGGAACCGCGGTCGCGGCATAGGCGAGGACGGGCACTCCCATGTAGAAGGCCTCGACCAGTGGCACGCAGAAGCCCTCGTGTTCGCTCGCGCACAGAAAGAGATCCGCGACGTCGTAGTAGGCGACGAGCTCCTCGTCGGAGACGTGGCCGGTGAAGTGCACGTGTTCGAGCCCGAGCTCCTCGACCAGGTGATTCAGTGCCGCCAGGTACCGTTCGAAAAGGCTGAAGACGCCGACGATCAGAAGCCGGGAGCGCCGGTTGACCTTCGTGTGATAGGCGTGAAAAAAGCGGATCAGATTCTCGATCTTCTTGTTCGCGATGACCCGGCCGACGAAGAGGATGTTCGTCCAGTCGTCGTCGAACTGACGCGCGACGAAATCGTTGGGCGTCGCGTCGAGATGCGAGAAGTCAGGCACGACGGGGAGCACTGCCGTTCTCAGAAATCCTAGGCGATCGAGGTCCTCGCGGTTGAACGGGGAATCGCCCATCGCCAGGTCGCAGCGGTCGCGATAGGCGAGCAGTTCGCGGCGCCCGCGAAAGCACTGGCGCGCGAGCGTGCGATGAAGGCCGACGAAGTACTCGGGCGGCGTGATGTTGTGGTAGATGAGTGCCATTCGATCGGGCACCGCGTAGGCCGTTCGAGACGCCCGCGACCCAATCGAGAAGTGATGCAGCAGCAGGTTGTCCGGATCGCTCGCGTCCACCAGTTCGCGATAGTCGCGCGTCAGGTGCTCCAGGCGCCGGTCTGCTGTCTCGACGAAGATGTCGGACTGGTACCCCGCCTGACGCAGGACACGCTGGATGCCGAGCACCTCGTGCCCGATCGCATCTCCGTAGCCGAGCGTCGCGAGGACCTGATGTACCGCGGGACGGCGCATGCTCACGGACGCCTCCCGAACCGATGCGGGCGTGCGCGTCGATGGTGGCGTGATGATTCATCGCGGCGCCCTTCGCGGCGCGGTGTGGGCGAGGCGCGCCGTGATTCGCGTGCGTCGTCCGGCTCCTCGACGTAGGCGGAAACTCCCGGTCCGCCCTGCGCGGAGACGACTGGGCCTGCGGGAAGTTCCGCCACCACAGCCGCGCTCGGACGGCACGTTGCCTTTCGCCGATCGAGCCATCCCGGCAGCGGTTCGATGGTGACTGCCGGCGACGATCGCAGCCGCTCGAACATGTCCAGATACTTGCGTTCGATGACGTTCCAGTCGTAGTGCTCGCGGAAGAAGCGGCGGCCATTGCGGCCGAGCAGCCCTGCCAGCCAGCGGTTGCGCTCGAACGCCCGGAGCGTCTCTATGAACTCCGCCTCGGAGTCATAGAAGAGGCCGGCGTTGCTGCGAAGACACTGTCCCTTGAGCACATCGCATTTCGCGTTGGCGAGCACCGGCCGTCCCAGACCCCATGCCTCGAGCGCCACCATCGACAGGCTCTCGAAGTACGAGGGCATCACCAGCACTTCTGCCGCCGCCATCGCGTCGTACTTGTCGCGCTCCTGAACGAATCCGAGATGGCGAATGCGCGGATGACTTGGAACTGGCAGCAGCGAATGACCAATCAGGACAAGAGAGAGCTGGCCGCCGGCATTCGAGTACGCCTGAAAAAGCTCGAACAGCTCGGCGCATCCCTTGTTGGCGTCGATCCTTCCCACGTAGATTGCGAAGGGCTCGTGGAGACTGAAGGTCTGTCTGAAACGCGAGGGCTGAGGTGATTCCGGAACATTCGAGCCGACGCCAACCACCACTGACGGCACGTCCTGATTGTGCGATGCCGCCTGGATCATCGCGCGCTCTTCCGGCGAGTTGTACATGAGCGCGCTGACGCCGCGGAAGATCGGGCCGAACAGGGAGATCCCAACCGCCGCGTCGCGCTCGGCGGTCGGCACCAGGATGGCGCGCGACGCTGCAGCCCGCACCCCGTGGTACGCGTGGTAGTACCGGTAGCTGAAGAACACGCAGTAGTCGAAGTCGCCGGAGTGCGCCTCGAGATGACGCACCAGCGCCTTCGACGTCGGGCCCTCGGCGTCGAGCCACGCCAGTTCGTCCGCGATCGAATGAGTCGTGTTGAAGACCTCGTCCGAGAGCGACGAGAAGCGCCTCGGGTCGCGCTCGTGCGCGACAGGGAACCGCCTGACCGCGACGCCATTGATCGACTCGACGCCCTGCGGCAGCTCGTTGCGCCAGCTGACGTAGTCAGAGGCGCAGGTCGTGAGGACTTCGACCTGTGCGTGGCGCGCCAGATGCTCTGCGATGTAGCGCGCGTGCAGCTCGGCGCCCCCGTTGATCGCCTCGCCGTAGCGCTGGACGACGACCGCGACCTTCACGGTTCGCGATCGTCGCCGCCGTCGTGAGGCGTGTCGTCGTCCTGTCGATCGGCGATGTCGTTCCCGTCGCCTTCCGATCCCTCGATCGATTCGTCGCTGCCTCCATCGTCGACGGGCGCTGCATTCGGATCGTTGGAGGGACCGGACGCATCCGGATTCATGATCGAGGCGGCTGGCACTCCGCCGCGACGGCCTCTCCGGCGGCGCCGGCGGCGGCTGCGCTGGCCAGGGCCTTCGGCTGGTGACGCGGGTGCCGTGGGGCCGGCGCCCGGTTCAATCGGGGCCGCTTCTGGCTCGTGATGCGCCGGCTCCGCCTGGTCCGGCCGGTACACGACGACGCTCTCGAGCGCGCGCGCACGGCGCTCGTTGAACTCGAGGCGGCTCGTGAGCGACTCGACGCGCATCTTCAGGTTCTTGATCTCGATGCTGAGGCGCGTCGTTTCCACCACGAGGTTGTGCAGGACCTCGAAGTGCAGCGCGTCGAGTCCTTGCCGCTTCGCGTTCATCGCGTTCACGCGCGACTGGATGTGCAGCGCCTGTATCAGCGGATTCGGATTGAAGAAGAGCTTCAGAATCGGCCGAAGCAGGCCCCGAATCCACCGCAGCGGCGCGCGGTGCGAGTCGTAGAGCGTCGAGTCCTCGAACGCATAGTTGAGAGGCTCGGGCGGAAGATGTTCCTTCTGCGTGCGCTGGAACTGTTCGAGAAGGTCGGAGCGGACGCCGCGGGGGTCGAGAAACCGTTCGAGCTTGACCGCCGCCATCTCACGGATCTGATCCTCCGTGTAGTCCACGCCGCGCTTCTCGCGGATGCGGGCGCGAATCTGCTCCATGATCTGCTCGACGTTGACCGTATCGGAGCGGACGCTGAAATCAGGCATGTCAGAACGCCACCGGTTGATAGACGATCACGATCACCGCTGCAATCCAGAGCATCACGCAGAGGAGCAGCGGCCGGTCGTTGATCAGCAGGTCAGCCGGGCTTCCACCTCCCTCACGCTGGTGCACCAGGTAGAGATACCTGAAGATTCCGTAAATCGGGAATGGAATCGTGAGCCCCAGCCAGGGCGTGCCGAACTTGTCGGCAGTCTCCGGACTGATTGCATAGAAGATATAGGCGACCAGCGTGGACGCGGTCACCACTGAAATCATCTGGTCGAGCAGATACGGGCTGTACTCGCCGAGAATGCGCCGATGGCCGACCGCGCCATCTGCGAGAAGCACGAGCTCGTGACGACGTTTGGCCAGCGCAATGAACAGCGCCAGCAGGATTGTGCAGACGAAGAGCCAGTGGCTGATTTCCACGTTGATGGCTACTGCGCCGGCGGCCGCGCGCAGCACAAACCCGACGGCCACCACGAGGACGTCGATGATGACGATGTGCTTGAGAGGACCCGAGTAGAGAGCCTGTAGAGCCAGGTAGGCGACGGCAATGGCGCCGAAGCGCCAGCCGAGCGTAAACGCTCCGGCAAGCGCCGCCGCGCCGAGGACGACTGCGGCACCGGCCGCGACGCCGACCGGGAGGTCCCCGGCGGCAATGGGCCTCGACCGCTTGGTCGGGTGCAGGCGATCGGTCTCACGATCTGCCATGTCGTTGACGAGGTACACGACACCGGACAGAGCGCAGAAAATCGCGAAGGCGGCGGCGGCCTCGATGAATGAGCGGGGGTCGAACAGCCGAACCGCAAAGATCAGGGCCGCGAAGACCAGGAGGTTCTTAGTCCACTGTCCCGGCCGCAGCGAGAGGAACAGACTGAGGACGAGCGGGCGCCCCGATGCCGTGATTGGGGCATCGGGGACCGCCGGGTAGTGTGAAGGTTGACGCGCCATCTAGCGCGGAGGCGATTAGACCTGCGCTGCCGCGAAGCTCTTGACTGCGTCGCTTTCCGTTTCGAACGTCTCGAAAACGGTGAGCAGCTTCGTAATCGACAGGAGATCCGTAATCCGCTTGGTCAGGCTGAGCAGCTTGAGGCTTCCACCCTGGCGGCTGACCGTCGTATACGTCCGCACAATTTCGCCAAGACCGGCGCTGTCCACGTAAGGAACGTCGGCGAGGTTCAGAATGATCTTCCGTTGACCCTGGTTCACCAGGTTGTTCACCTTGTCCTTGAGCAACTCATCGCCCTCGCCGAGAGTGATCTTGCCCTTCAGATCCAGGATCACAACGTCGCCAATCGTCCGTTGCTCAATCTGCATGGAAAACGCTCCAGATGAATGTGAGAGCTTAACATACCCTCGTGCGCGAGCCGGTTCGCGCACGATTGTCCATTCGATTATCGGGCGGTTCGTGAGGGAGCGACGACGCTAGACTCCGCCAGCGCCGGCAAACTTCCGCGACTGGAAGCATTCCTTGCAGAACACCGGGCGCCCCTGCGTCGGCCTGAAGGGGACAGTCGTCTCCTTCCCGCATGCCGAACAAGTCGTTACGGTTTCGACCCGTTCCCGGGTCCCCATCCCGCCGTTGCCAGGCCGACTGAGGCGCTTGCCCTTGCACGGCTTGCAGCGCTTGGGCTCGTTCTTGAAGTTCTTGTCAGCGTAGAACTGCTGTTCTCCCGCCGTCCAGACAAATTCCGCTCCGCAATCGGTGCATCTGAGGATCCTGTCCTGGAACTCCATCGCTCGCTACCTCGTCGGACGTCGTTTACTCCAGTTCCCGCCGGAGCTTCTTCCGGTTTCGCTTGCGCGCCAGTGCTTGCTTGGCCCGGCGTTTATCGCCAGGCTTCAAGTAGAAAGAGTGCTTCTTGATGTCTTTGATGATGTCTTCCTGCTGCACCTTACGCTTGAACCGTCGAAGAGCGCTCTCGATCGACTCGCCCTCCTGAATCTTCACTTCAGCCACGGACAATCACACCCCTTTCGCGGGTGGCCGGTGGTTCGATACCTGACATCCGCTCTGCGGATGGCCCAGCCAAATGTGTTAGGCTATCACGGGCAGCGCGGATTCTAGGCGCAAACCCAGCCAACGTCAACGAAATAGTCCCCTCAACAACCGGCGTGGTGTGCACGGCCGGAGGTCTCTCTAAACTATTCATCCAATGAGAGTTCTTGTTGTCGGCAGCGGCGCCAGGGAGCATGCGCTGGCCGCGCGGCTCGGAGCCGACCCGACCGTCACCGAGCTCATCTGCGCGCCGGGCAATCCAGGGATGGCAAGGGTCGCGAGGCTGGCTGCGCTGGACGTCGCGCGCCCCGATGCAATCGTCGCGCTCGCTTCGCGGGAGCGGGTCGATCTGACCGTCATCGGTCCGGAACTCCCCTTGAGTCTTGGGGTTGTCGACCAGATGACTGCGGCCGGGCACCTGGTCTTCGGCCCGACGGCATCGGCGGCGCGGTTGGAGTCGAGCAAGGCCTTCGCAAAGTCGTTCATGGCGCGACACGAAGTGCCCAGCGCCGCGTTTCGCATCTGCGAGACGGCCGAGGATGCCGAGGCGTGTGTCAGGTCAGGGGAGCTCGGTGTCCCGGTCGTGATCAAGGCGGACGGCCTCGCTGCAGGCAAGGGCGTCGTGATCGCCGGCGATCGCGCAGAAGCGGAGGCAGCCATCTCGGCCGCCATGCGCCATCAGCAGTTTGGCGCCGCAGGCTCCCGCGTCGTGATCGAAGAATGCCTGACGGGACCCGAGGTCTCCTTCTTCGTGATTGCGGACGGCCGCCGCGCACTGCCATTCGCCACCGCCCAGGATCACAAGAGAATTTTCGACGACGACAAGGGACCGAATACCGGGGGAATGGGAGCCTTCGCGCCCAGTCCTCTCGTCGACCTAGCGCTCCACGAACGCATCATGCGCGAGATCGTCAATCCGGTCATCGACGGCATGGCGGCCGAAGGTTCGCCGTTCGCCGGGGTTCTCTATGTGGGATTGATGCTCACGGCGAGCGGGCCGAAGGTGATCGAGTTCAATGTCCGCTTCGGGGATCCCGAAGCCCAGGTCATTCTCCCTTTGCTCGACGAGCCGCTCGCTCCGCTGCTCGCCGCGTCTGCGCGCGGAGCGTTGACCCAGTCCTCCTGCCGCACCTCGTCCGACAGAACGGTGGGCGTGGTCATGGCTTCTCGAGGCTATCCAGCGTCTGCAGAGTCGGGACGCACGATCGAGGGGCTCGACGCGGCCGATCGCCTCCCTGGAGTGACTGTCCTGCACGCCGGGACCGCCGGCGCCGATCGACGGATTGTGACGGCTGGCGGACGCGTCCTGACAGTCGTCGGACGGGGCCCGAGCTTCGCTGACGCCATCGAACGGGCGTACGCGGGCGTCAGCGAAATCTCGTTCGACGGGATGCAGTACCGGCGGGACATCGGCCGGAAGGCGCTGCTGCTGACGGCCTGAGCCGGTTCACTCGGCGATTGCTGCCGCCATACGCTGGCCGACCGACGGCAGCTCGCCTTCGACGATCAGCTGCCCGCAGGCGGCCCGGATGTCGCGGCCCCGGCTCTTCCTGACCGAAACCGTCGCGCCCTGATCGACGAGAACCCGGACAAAACGGTTGATCGCTTCATCCGACGGCCGTTCATAGGGGATCCCCGCTGCCGCATTCAGCGGAATCAGATTGATCTTCGACTTCACGCCGCCGACCAGGCGCGCCAGTCTTCGCGCGTCCGCAGGCGAGTCGTTGACGCCTGCCAGCAGTACGTATTCGAACGTGATCCGTCGACGGTGCTTCAGAGGGAAGCGCCGGCAGGCTTCGATGATCTGCTCGACTCCATACTTGCGGTTGATCGGGACGAGCTCGCCCCTCTGTGCGTTGGTCGGAGCGTGCAGGGAGATCGCGAGGTTCGGCACGACCGTTTCCTTGGCAAGCCGTTCCAGGGCGGGCAGCAGCCCGACAGTCGACAGGGTCACCCGCCGCGGCGACAGGTTGATGCCCTCCGGGTCCGCAAGGATCCTCAATGCCGTCATCGTCGCGTCATAGTTGTGGAGCGGTTCGCCCATCCCCATGAGGACGATGTTGAAGGTGTGATCGCGGAGTTGGACAGCATCGCACAGGACGCGGACCTGACCGACAATCTCTGCCGCCGTCAGGTGACGAACCAGTCCCATTCGACCCGTGAGGCAGAACGAGCACGCCATGGCGCAGCCCACCTGGGTGGAGACGCAGAGCGTCTTCCCGGGCGTGTCCGGGATGAAGACCGACTCGATCTGCCGGCCGTCAGCGAGCTCGAGCAGCAGCTTTTCCGTGCCATCCACCGAGCGCTCGTGAGCGCTCACGCGCGGCGTCGTGAGCTCGAACTCTGCCGAGAGCTTCGTTCGAAGATCCTTGGGCAGGTTGGTCATCGCCGAAATGTCGGCAACGCCCTTCCGATGAATCCACCGGAAGATCTGACGTGCGCGGAAGCGTTCGATGCCTCGAGCGGCAAGTGCCGCTTCGAGCTCGTGACGATCCAGCCCGGCAAGATCGGAGCGTTGGGTCAGCACTGGCACGGGGAATCCAGTCGGAAGGCCGGACCTG
>JBFWPD010000139.1:0-8790 GCA_050250175.1 Vicinamibacterales bacterium | reverse complement strand
TGGGTGGATCGCCGGCGGCTTCGAGAAGCCCCGCACTACATCCTCGGGTTGAACTTTCTCGTCGCCAACCAGATCGATCTCGCCATTGAAGAGTTGACACGCGCCGCGAGCCTCGATCCCGACGCGCTCGAAGTCCACATGATCCTGGGCAATCTTCACCGCGAGAAGGGGCAGGTGGGCAAGGCGATCAACGTGCACCAGGCCCTGCTTCAGCGTTCGCGACTGAGCCGTCTGGAGCATGCCCACGTGCTCCTCTGTCTCGGCCTCGACTACAAGCGCGGCGGATTCGTCGACAGGGCCTTCGAGGCCTTCAGCGAAGTGCTGCAGCTCGATCCGGACAACGAGTCGGCCCTGGTGAATCTTCAGAAGCTCCACGAGGAGCAGCATCGCTGGTCGGAGGCCTACGACACGCGCCAGCGGTTGACCGAACTCTCGGGTCCCGTCAGCCAGCCTCAGAGTCACGCGATCCTGGCGTTCCTCGAGAACGAGATCGGGCTCGAAGCGCGCCGGCGAAAGGACGATGCCGAAGCCAGCCGGCGATTCCAGGCAGCAATCGACCGCGACGCGCGGGCGGTCCCCGCATATCTCAACCTCGGCGATCTGCACCTCGCGCGCGGCGACGCCGCGGCTGCCGTCGAGGCATGGGAGCGTCTCGCACAGGTCGCACCCGACCGGGCCTACCTGGCGTTCGAACGCCTCGAAGCCGCGGCCAGGCGATCGGGCACGCCCGCGAGATTCGTCAAGCTGTGCCGCCGGCTGATCGAGGAGAACCCTCAGGACTGGCGGGCCCGGCTGGCCCTCTCACGTCACCTTGCGAGCGACGGCAACCCGCGTGAGGGACTGGATCTGCTGCTGGCGGCGCTTGTCCAGAACCCGCACGGGCTCAGCATTCATCAAGCTATCTGGCGAACGCTCGGCACGCTGAACTACGACGTCGCTCTCGTCGAGCGCTATCGCGCACTGACCGAGCACAGCGTCTTCTATCTGGATCCGCACGTCTGCATGCGCTGCAGGTATCGAAGCACGGAGCTGTTGTGGCAATGCCCTCACTGCCACGATTGGAATACGTTCGTCGAAGAACGGATCGCTCCGGCTCAGGGCACCGCAGACGTCGAGGCCTGAACGAGCGAACGCCAGACCGCATCGACCTGCCGATCCGTCTCCTCGAAGGTCTGTCCGGTATCGACCACGTAGTCAGCCAGTCTGGCCTTCTCTTCCGAGGGCATCTGTGCGGCCACTCGACGATGCGCCTCGTCCTCGGAGAGGCCGCGTTCGACGAGCCGATCGATCTGGACGGGCGGCGCACAGATCGTCGCGATGATGCGATCGAACTCGGCAGCGTGGCCGGTCTCGTACACGAGCGGGATCTCGACGATGGCCACTCGAGGGTTCTCGGCGATCTTCAGTGCGCGCAGGGCCACGTGGACGTTCCGCCAGACCGCGGGGTGAACGATAGCCTCGAGCGAACGCCTCGCCTCATCGTCTCGAAACACGAGGGGGCCGAGGACCGATCGGTTCACGCTGCCGTCCGGAGCGAGCACGGCCGAACCGAATCGTTCGGCAATCGCCTGAGCGGCCTCGGTGCCTGGAGCCATGATGCCGTGCGCGATCTGATCGGCGTCGAGGCAGGCCGCGCCAAGCCGCTCCAGGCGCGCGCGTACGTAGCTCTTCCCGGTGGCGATGCCGCCCGTGAGAGCAGCCGTCAGCATGGGTGCTAGGCCGCCCCGGCTCTGAGGGCAGCAGCCTTGAGGGTGTTTTTGAGCAACAGCGCGATGGTAAGGGGCCCCACGCCGCCGGGAACGGGAGTCAACGCGCCGGCGACCTCTTCCACGCCGGGATGGACGTCGCCGAGTACGAGCGCACCGCGTTTGTTGAACGCTGCTCTTCTCCTGCTGCCCTCGGGGAACAGCTGTTCGATGAGCGCGCGGTCGTCAACGCGCGTCGTGCCGACATCGACGACCGTTGCACCAGGCTTCACGAAATCGGCGGTCACGAAGGCGGGCCGGCCGAGGGCGGCGACGAGGATGTCGGCCTGTCGGGCGACACTCGGAAGGTTGGCGGTTCGTGAGTGACAGATCGTGACGGTTGCGTTCTGGTGCAGCAGCAGCAGCGCCATCGGCTTGCCCACGATGTCGCTGCGGCCGATGACGACCGCATGGCGGCCGGCCATCGGGATTCCCTCGCGTGTGAGGAGCTCGATCACCCCTGAGGGGGTGCAGGCCACGAGCGAATCGCGATTCTGCACGAGCCGCCCGACGTTGATTGGGTGGAATCCGTCCACGTCCTTCAACGGGTCGAGGGCATCGAACACCCGCCGCTCCGCGTCCGGGCCCATGGCGGGCGGCAGTGGCGACTGCACGAGGATGCCGTCGCATGAGTCGTCGTTGTTCAGCCGATCGACGAGACGGAGCAGCTCCTCGAGCGGCGCATCTGCCGGCAGACGTTCGAGTTGCGCGTCGAGGCCGGTCTCCCCCGCCGACTTCAGCTTGCTGCTGACGTACAACTCCGAAGACGGGTTGTCGCCCACGAGCACGAGCGTCAGTCGCGGCCGACGTCCCGCGCGTTGCGTAAACGAGGAAACGGCTGGCGCAACCTCGGCGCGGATCGTCGCCGCGACCGCCGTGCCGTCAAGAATCCGTGCGCTCACATCTGCTCCAGTCGAAAAAGAGTGTCCGGTATGCGCGCGGTGTTCGGGCCCTCCCAGCTGTTGTCACCCGCGTGCCGACCCGAGGACATCGAGAAACTGCCCGACCCTTCGAGCCGGATCCCCGCCGGTCAGAAGGTCGCTGATCACGGCCACGGCCTGCGCGCCTTCCCGTATCACACCGGGCGCGCGCGCCAGGGTGATGCCGCCGATTGCCACGACAGGAATGCGCCGGCTGGCAGCAGCCTGTGACGCCTGTCGCACCTGTCCAAGACCCACTTCAGAGTAACCCGTGTTCTTCGTCGAGGTGTCGAAGACCGGACCGATGGCGAGATAGGACAGAGGCTCTTCCAGCGCCCTGGCTATCTGCGAGTCGGTATGTGTCGAGAAGCCCACGATTGCCGCTGGTCCGAGAAGGCGCCGGACGTCAGCAGGGCTCAGATCGTCCTGTCCCACGTGCACGCCCGCGGCTCGAGCTATCAACGCGACATCCGCCCGATCGTTCACGATGACCGATGCGCCATAGCGCTCTGCGCGTGCGAC
This sequence comes from Vicinamibacterales bacterium, assembly GCA_050250175.1. Lineage (GTDB taxonomy): Bacteria > Acidobacteriota > Vicinamibacteria > Vicinamibacterales > CAVVIG01 > JBFWPD01. The sequence continues at coordinate 5,603 of JBFWPD010000139.1, read as the reverse complement.
CAGATCGACGGCTGTCGCTGTGAATGCGTTCGACGCCCCGGCTTTGACGCGAAGCTGCAGGAGCTGCGCTCCTCCATCGAGGCATGCTGACGCGAAATCCAGGAGCGGCCATCCCGCGGCGGCACAGACGGCGTCGTCGCAGACGACGTACAAGGGCGAGACGAGCGTGGATGTCGCTCGTGGCGAATCAGCCACGTGAGGCGTGCCGCTAGACGGCTTCGGCGAGTCGTCCGCCGCGCGGCGTGGCGAGCAGCCGTTCCATGAACGACGTGCTCAGACGTCCAGCCACGAAATCGGGGTCGCTCAGAATCTGCAGGTGCAGAGGGACCGTCGTCTTGATGCCTTCGATGACCGTCATCTCGAGCACACGGCGCATCCGCGCGATCGCCTCCTGGCGGTCGCGGCCGTGCACGATGATCTTGGCGATGAGCGAGTCGTAGTACGGGGAGATGGTGCAGTCGGAGTGGACGAAGGTATCGACGCGCACGCCAGGCCCGCCTGGCACGCTGAAGACCTTGATGACTCCAGGCGACGGCGTGAAGGTCTCCGGATCTTCGGCGTTGATGCGGCACTCGATCGAATGCCCGGTGAAGGTCACCTCGCTCTGCTTGAACGAGAGGCGCTCCCCGGCGGCGATCCGGATTTGCTCCTTGACGATATCCACGCCGGTGACCATCTCGGTGACCGGGTGCTCCACCTGGAGGCGAGTATTTGCTTCCATGAAGTAGAAGCGTCCGTCCGAGTCCATCAGGAACTCGAAGGTTCCCGCGTTCGTGTACTGAACGGCGCGGGCCGCGTCGATTACCACGCTGCCCATCTTGCGGCGGACCTTGTCGCTGAGCGCGGGCGACGGCGACTCCTCCAGCAGCTTCTGATGCCGCCGCTGGATCGAGCACTCGCGCTCCCCGAGGTGAACGACGGTGCCATGGTGGTCGCCGAGGATCTGGAACTCGATGTGGCGGGGCGCTTCGACGTACTTCTCGATGTAGACGTCTCCGACGCCGAAGGCCGCCTCCGCCTCGCGCTGCGCGGTCTTCACGGCGTTCGACAGTTCAGCCGGCGCACGGACGACGCGCATGCCGCGCCCACCGCCGCCTGCCGTTGCCTTGACGATGACCGGGTAGCCGATCTCCTTGGCGAGCCGCTGCGCCTTCTCCTCGCTCTCGATCGGGCCGTCGCTCCCAGGAAGCACCGGCACACCCGCCTTCTTCATCACGCGACGGGCGCGCGCCTTGTCGCCCATGAGACGGATCGCCTGCGGATCTGGCCCGATGAACTTGATGTGGCAGGCCTCGCAGACCTCGGCCAGGTACGCGCTTTCACTGAGGAAGCCGTACCCCGGATGGATCGCGTCGGCTCCGGTGACTTCCGCCGCGGAGATCACCGCAGGAACATTCAGGTAGCTGTCGGCGCTTCGCGCGGGCCCGATTCGTACGTGCTCATCGGCGAACAGGACGTGCAGCGAGTCCTCATCGGCTTCCGAGTGGACCGCGACCGTCTTGATTCCCAGCTCGCGACAGGCATAGATGACCCGAAGTGCGACCTCTCCGCGGTTGGCGATGAGAATCTTCTTGAACATTGCTAACTCGGTTTGATGGCGAACAGGCGCTCGCCGTACTGGACCGCCTGCCCGTTCTCGACATAGACGGCAACGACTTCGCCCTCGTACTCCGAGTCGATCTCGTTCATCAACTTCATCGCTTCGATGATGCAGAGCACCTGGCCCTTCTTCACCGGCGATCCGACCGACACGAACGGCGCCGCACCAGGCTCGGCGGACTGGTAGAAGGTCCCCACGATCGGCGACTTGACGACGGCCAGTTGTAACTCGTCGCCCTCCGGTTCGAGGGCCGCTGCGGGCGCCGGGACGGCGCCAATCGCCGCAGGAGCCGGCGCCGCGGGCGCCAGCGGGTCGGCCGTGAGCCTTGGAAGGGCGTCGCGCCGGACACGGACGCGGAGCCCGTCGTGCTCCACTTCGAATTCAGAAAGCTCGTGCTCTCGCACGAGATCGAGGATGCGTTTGAGCTGGTCGAGATCCATCAGGATGCGGTCGACGGGATCAGGGGGCGCGGGATTGCGGCGCCGGAGCCCCCGGCCGTCAGAGCTCCAAGAGATCCGTGGTCACGTCGGTGAGCAATCGAGCGCCCTCCTCCGCCACCACGACGTCGTCTTCAATGCGAACGCCGCCGAACCCCGGGAAGTACGCACCGGGCTCGATCGTGAATACCGTGTTGACCGCCAGGGGATCGTCAGTGTTGTCCGTGCCTGGCCGTCGAGGCGCGATTCGTGGGGCCTCGTGAACCTCGATGCCCAGCCCATGACCGGTGCCATGGCCGAAGGCCGCAGCCATCCCTGCCGCCGCCAGCGTGTCGCGGGCTGCGCTGTCCACGGCAAACCGGGACACTCCGGCCTTGACCGCGGCGATGGCATTGTTTCGGGCATTCAAGACCGCCGCGTGGATCTTCCGGGCGCGCGGCGATGCTGCCCCGACACTGACGGTTCGTGTCAAGTCGACGCAGTATGAGTCGTATACCCCACCGAAGTCCAGCACGACGAGGTCCCCTTCGACGAATCTTCGATCCCCGGGATGTGCGTGAGGCAGCGCCGAATTCGGTCCTCCGGCGACGATTGTTTCGAACGCGCTCCGTTCAAACCCGGCCTTGCGGATCGCCCAATCGATGGCCAGCGCGACGTCACGCTCCTCGCGCCCGGCCCGTACCTCATGAAGGATTGTACTGGCCACCTTGGAAAGACGGCGTCCCGCCTCGGTCAGCGCAGCCAGTTCGTGAGCGTCCTTGACGATGCGCGCCTGCTCGACGAGCCCTTCAACGGGCACGAGCTCACTCGTCACGCCTTCGCCGGCCAGGGTCGCCGCCAGCCACTGATGACGGCTGACCGGCAGGTGGTCCGCCTCGAAGCCGACACGCTGCTCCCCCATCTCGCGGAGCACGTCAACCAGCGCGACATCGTAGGAGCTCTCGACCTTGACGAGCTCGAGATCCGGACACGCGGAGGAGGTGGTCTGCGCGTCCGTCACGACCGTGACGTAGCGGGAGTCGGTGATGAACAGCAGGCGGTCGGCCGTGATGACGACGATCGCGGAGCTGCCGGTGAAGTTGGTGAGATACAGAACGTTCGGGAGCGACGTGACGACAAGCGCCCCGAGCGTCCGTTGCGCAAGGAGGCGGCGAATCTGGGCGTGCCGGTGAGCGAGTGCGGTGCGGGGTGCCGATCCCATGTGGCGTGCGCGAGCCGTAGCGACGTGTGCGACCGGAAGGAACCTCCGATCGCGCGACGCAGCCCGGGGCCGACAGGCGGCCCGGGCACGTCAACTCAGTCGCTCAGCAACGCGATTCGATGATACACCCCTGCGAGGTCCTGACGTGTTCCGGACCTGCGACGAGCCTCACGGTTCCTCCTCGTCGGGTTCTTCCGGAATCGGACCAACGATGACGGTCTGCGTCGCCACCGCCACGCGGCCCGCGCTGTCGGTAATCGTCAGCGAGACCGAGTAGGTGCCATCGACCGTATACCCGCCGCTCTTCGTATAGGTTCGCGACGATGTCGTGACGGGCGTGCCGCTGTCGCCGAACACCCAGCGATAGCTCACAATCTGTTGCCCTGGCGTCGTCGCCGACATGGATGCATCGAAGACGACCGTCTGTCCGTGTGCCGGATTGGTCGGGGAGAAGACGAATGCGGCGGTTGGCTCGTCGCCGGCGCCGACCGTTATGGAGCGGCTGGTCTGTGCCGGGATGCCGCGGTCGTTCGTCACGGTCAGCGTCACCGTGTAAGCGCCAGGCAGTTCGAAGACGTGATCGGCCTGGACCCCCGACTCGGTCTTCCCGTCGCCGAACGACCATTCATAGCTCACGATGCGCGAGGCGCCGCTTCCCGGTTCGCTCGTCGAGGCATCGAAGAAGACCTCGGTAGTGATGTCGGGCGCCGCTGGCGAGAAGGTGAAGCTTGCCGTCGGAGCGCCGGCCGGCGGAAGAATCACGCCAGGCGTGTTGAGCCGGATGTCCGCCGAATAGGTGGCGGCGGTCTGGTAGTTGCTGCCTGAGGGTGTTGCGTAGACCGTGACGACCTGGAACGGGCCCGCCGTTCCCGCCGCTGATGAGGGTGGCGGCGCAGTGTATATCGCCGTCGCCCTGCCATCGGCGTTGGTGACAATGCTCTTCGTATTCAGCTGCCCGAAGTCGACGAATGTTCCGCCCACGCCGAGGTCGAGCCGAATCGGCACGCCAGCAACGGGGGCCCCATTGGGTCCGCGCGCGGAGACGACGATCGACGCCTGAGAGAACCCGTCCTGACCGATTGAATCCGGCGTCGCCGTGACCGTGAGAGACAGCGCAAAGTCCGACGGTCCAGCCAGGTCCGGGATATTGGTGTCCTGGACAGTGCATGCCGCACTGACGATCAGAGCCGCAACAGCGAGGGCACGAGAGCGAAGCACCATGAGCATGGCGTTACAGTCCGAAGTTCCCGAAGTTCACCGAGATGAACCCGGTCACACTGATTTCGTTGCCGACCTGATCGCGTCCGAAGAAGGTGACCTCGGCGATCGTCGAGATGATGTTCGGATTCGAGATGAGCTGGACGAGCGGCGACTCTTCCTTCGCGACATGGCGAACCAGTTCGAATCCAATCTGAGTCGTGCCGCTGACTTGCACCGTTCCCGTCGCTGCTCCGTCGAATCCGTACGGGATATCGACGCCAAGCGTGTTCCGGCCGTCCCCCCGCGCATACTTCACGCGATATCGCTGGATCGTCACCGCATTGTTTGTCGAAGGCTCGATGCCCGTGATGTCCTTCGGGATCAGGCGGAGCGTCACGCGGCCGAGATCGGCGAAGATGGTTCCGCATGGCGCCTCCGGGCTGCACGGCGCCGGCGAGGTCACGTTGGTGAGCACGTCGGAGAACAGCGTGTTGCTGAACGGCTGGACATCGGTGTTTCCCGAGGATGCCTCCAGCTGATCGATGACCAGCATCACCGGGGCGGCGCCCTGCCGGACGACGTCGCCGCACGAGGCCGTGGCGGCCGCCACCGCCGTCACCACGAAAAAGGACTTGATACTCCGCGTCATGATGTCGGTCCCGGCTACCCGCGCGAGATGCGCGGCGTGATGAAGATCAGCAGTTCGGTGCTGAGCTCGCTGAAGGTGTCGCGCTTGAAGAACCACTTGAGGATCGGGATGCGGCTCAGGCCAGGTGTGCGATCGGTCTCGACGCCTTCGCTGCTCATGTTGATCCCGCCGATGACGGTCGTCTCGCCGTCGTTGACGAGCACGGTGGTATTGGCCCGCTGCGTGATGATCGGCGGGATGCCGTTGACCTGGCGCCCGAAGTCCGGCGAGTCGTTCTGCAGCTCGATCCGCATGATGACGGTGTTCGCCGCCGTGATCTGGGGCGTGACCCGAAGGGTCAGCGCGGCATCCTGGAACGTGACGGTCACGGTGTTGTTGGCGACGGTCTGAATCGGAATCTGCGTGCCCTGCGTGATCTCGGCAGGGATGTTGTTCTGCGTTGAAATTCGCGGCGTCGACAGCAGGCGCAGGTTGCCGGTGCTTTCGAGAGCACTCAAGGCCATATCCAGGTTGAAC
>JBFWPD010000138.1:0-8880 GCA_050250175.1 Vicinamibacterales bacterium | reverse complement strand
CGATGTAGATGATGCCCTGCTGGCACTTCTCGATGTCGCCACCGGCGGCCTGCAGCAGCTTCAGGATGATGTTCTCGACGTCCTCGCCGACGTACCCCGCCTCGGTGAGCGTCGTCGCATCGACGATCGTGAACGGAACCGACAGCAGCTTCGCGAGCGTCTGGGCGAGCAGCGTCTTGCCCGTGCCCGTCGGCCCGATGAGCAGGATGTTCGACTTCGTGAGCTCGATGTCGTTCCGGCTCCGCGGCTGCTTCTGGATCTCGATCCGCTTGTAATGGTTGTAGACCGCGACGGCGAGCTTTTTCTTCGTCCGCTCCTGGCCGATGACGTACTCATCCAGGAACTTCTTGATCTCCTGCGGCGTGGGGAGCGACGACCGGGTGCCCCGATTCTCGAATCGGTTGTCGTCCGCGATGATGTCGTTGCAGACCTCGACGCACTCGTCGCAGATAAAGACCGTAGGCCCGGCAATAAGCTTCCGGACGTCGTTCTGGTCTTTGTTGCAGAACGAGCAGCGAAGGACTTCAGCCTCGCCGGACTTCTTCACCATCGGTCTCTACTGCCTGGCACGGGCCGCTCATCGGCGATTCGAACCCGACGGCGCCCTAGCCTCTTTTGCGGATGACATCATCAATAATACCGTATTCCCGCGCCTGGTCGGCGGTCATGATGTAGTCGCGCTCGGTATCTTCCTGGATACGGCGCTCGGGCTGCCCCGTGTGATGCACCAGGATGTTGTTGAGCCGTTCCCGCATTCTCAGGATTTCGCGGGCTGCAATGTCAATATCGGTCGCTTGCCCGCCAAGTCCAGACATCAATGGCTGGTGAATGACGATCCGTGCATTCGGCAGGGAGTACCGCTTGCCCTTCGCACCAGCTGCCAGCAGCACGGCCGCCATCGACGCCGCCTGACCGATACAGATCGTCTGCACGTCGGGCTTGATGAACTGCATCGTGTCGTAGATAGCCAGGCCAGCCGTGATCGACCCCCCGGGACTGTTGATGTAGAGCTGAATGTCCTTGTCGGGGTCCTCGGCTTCGAGAAACAGCATCTGCGCGATCGCCAGATTCGCAATCCCGTCGTCGATCGGCGTGCCGATGAAGATGATGCTGTCTTTCAGCAGGCGCGAAAAAATGTCATACGCGCGTTCGCCGCGGTTGGTCTGTTCGACCACCATCGGCACCAGTTGCATCCGCGGATCGGGAAGCTGATGACGCATACCTGACTAGTGGTTGGCTGGTTCGTGAAGAAACGCCCGGACGGAGGCGATCAGGAAGGCGCTATTCATTGGCGATTGTAGCACGCGACATCGCGAAGTCAATTGACTTCTCCCGCCGCAGGCCCGCCGAGACCCGCGAGAGCCCCCCCTCGCGCTCGAGCGCCGCTCGCACCGCCGTCGCCGTCCGGCCGGTCCGTTCCGCGTGCCGCTCGATCTCGCGCGTCAGTTCCTCCGGCGCCACCTCGAGGCGTTCGCGTCGTGCGAGCTCGTCAAGAACGAGCGCGCTGGCCACTGCCTCGGTCGCCGGAGTCCGCTGGCTCTCGCGGAACCCCTGCCAGTCGAGACCCGCGCGGCGGGGATCGATCCCCTGATCGGCCAGACGACGTGCGAACTCGTCGAGCCGGCGATCCATTTCGCGCTCGATGAGCGATGCCGGGACGTCGAAGGGCAGACGGGCCGCCAGCTGCTTCATGAGCCCCTCGCGCAGATCGCGGTCCGCGGCATGGCGAGCCTCGTGCTCGAGGTCCTCCCTGACGCGCGCCCGCAGCGCGTCAAGCGACGCGAAGTCGCCCACGTCCTTCGCGAACTCGTCGTCGAGCTCCGGGAGCACCTTCCTGGAGATGCTCTTGACCGTCGCCGTGTACGTCACGTCGGATCCGGCAAGTTCGGCGCTCGGGTAGTCGTCCGGATAGTGAAGCGTGAACGTCTTTGTCGTTCCGGCTTCGAGTCCGATCAGCTGCTCGTCGAGCCCCGGAGGATTTCCGCTCGACCCGAGCTCCACGCGAACATCCGAATGGTTCTCGGCGTCGCCGGTCGGAGCATCAGCCGTTCCAGGCCTGCGAATCAGGTCGAGCGTCACGGAGTCGCCCTCGAGCACTCCGCGCCCCTCGACGGGTTCGGCGCGTCCCGCGCGGTCGCGAAGCCTGTCGATGGCTCCGGCCACCGCGTCGTCGCCAATCGCCACATTGGTCCGCCGCAGCGAGATCGTCGAGAGGTCGCCGGGGTCGAATGGCGGCAGCGTGTCGAACGAGGCAGTGAAGGTGAGGGCCCTGCCTGCTTCGACGTTGACGTCACGGATGTCGGGCGTGTCGACCGCCTCGACGCCCCGCTCACGCAGCGCCTCGTCGACGGCCCGGGGGATGAGATCGTGCGCGAGGTCGTGAAGGATCTGATCCTTGAACCGCTGCTTGATGACCCGCGACGGCGCTTTCCCCGGCCTGAAGCCCGGAATGCGGGCGCGGCGCGAATACTCACGCGCGAGCCGGTCGATCTCCGCATCGACCACTTCGCTTGGGATTTCGACTGTGAGGTTCTTGCGCGTCTCGTTGACGTCGACGAATTCTGTCTTCATGAAGGCTATGGATTCTACAGGCGTCGGGCTTCGGGATCAGGCGTCGGACGATTGGCTTCGGAGTGTTTCAGACCGCAACGTGTTCGTCCACCTTCACCGGTCCGCGGCTTCGGTGGACACTCCTTCGCATGTGGTGCCTGCACTCCGAAGCTCGCGTGCAGATGATGGCGAGCGAAGGAGTGCGAAAGGGGGGAGTCGAACCCCCACAGCCTTTCGGCTACCGGATCCTAAGTCCGGCGCGTCTGCCAGTTCCGCCACTTTCGCAGAGACGGTCCGGAAACATCCTATCACCCGACGGTTGACGCTCAACGCCCCAGCGGCGGGCGCTCTACCCTTGTAAGATGCAGGTATGGTCTGGCGGCTTGGACTGGTCGCGCTGGCTGTCACTGCAGCCCTCGCCCCGATCCCTCCTGATTCGATCGAACGGCTCTACTCCTCAGGGATCTATCCTGAGCTGCAGAACGCGCTGACCGGGCTTTCCAATCGCACCCCGGTGACGCTCTTCGATCTTTCCTGCGTGGCCATTGTCATGTGCTGGGTCGGAGCGTTTCTGTGGGACGTTGCGAAAGCGCCCGTCATGAGCTGGCCAAAGATCCTCCTTCGTCTCGCCGGCAGAACATTCGTCGTCGCGGCCGTCGTCTATCTCGCCTTCGTCGTGACGTGGGGTTTCAACTATCGCCGGCCGTCGCTGGCCAGCCGTCTGGGATTTGATGCGGAAAGCGCGACCGGGAGCCAGGCGGTCGCGCTCGCCGAAGCGGCAGTTGCTCGCCTCAATACGCTGTATGAGTCCGCACATCAGGCGGATGCGAGGACCGGCGGTGTCGATCCGAATCTCGCGGAGGCCTTCGAGTCGGCGCAATCGATTCTGGGCGTCGAACGTCCAGCAGAGCCCGCGCGCCCGAAGACGACACTGCTCGACGCATATTTCCGTGCCGCCGGCGTGGACGGATTGACCGCTCCGTTCTTCGCCGAGACGCTCGTGCCATCAGATCTCCTGGACGTAGAACGTCCGGTCGTCATCGCCCACGAGTGGAGCCATCTCGCCGGCTTCGCTGACGAAGGGGAAGCGGGGTTCGTGGCGTGGCTGACCTGTCTGTCAGGTCCAGCGTTAATCGAGTACAGCGGCTGGCTGTCGATGCTCAGCGATGCGGTTCGAGTGCTGCCTCCCGGAGAGAGAGAGCGGATCATGAAGGACCTCGACCCGGGGCCGGTCTCCGATCTGCGCGCCGTGGCCGCGCGCAGGATTCGGAACGTCAACCCCACGGTCTCGCGTGCCGGGTGGCGTGTCTACGATCAGTACCTTCGCGCCAATCGAGTCGAGTCGGGAACCGCGAGCTACGGCGAAGCACTTCAGCTCGCGCTCGGAACAGATCTGGGCAGGCGGTCCTGGCAGGTTCGCAGGCAGAGCAGCGCCCGTGATCAATCCCGCGACACCCTGCCGACGGGCGTCGCCGGATCCAGCCCGCGCTCTCGAGAGTCCCCTGGATAGAACACGCGAGCGAGGAACAGGCCTGAAGCCGGCGCCGTCAGCTTCGCTGGAAGATCAGACGTCGATGTCAGCAGGCGCTGCATCCGGCCGACTTCCATGCGGCCCGTGCCCATCTCGACGAGGACACCGACGATCCGCCGGACCATGCGCCACAGGAAGTGAGACCCCTCGATCCCGATGAGCACCAGGTCGCCGCTCTCGACGTCATCCACGCGTTCGATGGCGACGAGAGTCGACGTTGGCGGTGCCGAATCTCCGTCGTCATCCTGCCGACGGTCGGCCGCAGCGAACGACTGAAAGTCGCGCATTCCCACCAGCGAGCCCGCCGCCTCCCGCATGCGCACAAGATCGAGAGGCTCCTTGACCCACCAGACGAACGGCTTCGCGAAGGCTGTCCGGCGGCGGGCGATCTGATAGAGATAGCAGCGCGACTGCGCGGAGTGGCGCGAGTGAAAGCTGCGTGGTGCACGCGCCAGGGCGAGGATGTTGATGTCGGCGGGAAGTTCCGCGTTCAGACGCTGCTGGAGAAGCGTGTCGCCGAGCGACGTGACCACGTCGAGGTGGGCGACCTGGGCCAGCGCATGGACGCCCGCATCGGTCCGCCCCGATCCTCCCAGCTCGAAATCGGTCCGGCCGGTCACCGTGCGGACCGCCTGGTCTATTTCGCCCTGAATCGTGCGGGCATTCTTCTGAATCTGCCACCCGCTGTACCGCGTGCCGGCGTATTCGATGATGAGCTTGTAGCGCACCGGCTGATTCTAGGGGCGGGAAGGGCTGGTAGGGGCGGGAAGGGCAGGAAGGGCAGGAAGGGCGGGTAGGGCAGGCAGGGCAGGCAGGGCGGGTGGGGCTGGTGAGGTAAGTAGGATGGGCCGGACGGTCCGGGGGATCTTGAGAAGCTACCCACCAGCCTGCCCACCCGCCCCACCCGCCTTCCTGCCCCACCCGCCTTCCTGCCCCACCCGCCTTCCTGCCCCACCCGCCTTCCTGCCCTACCCGCCCTTCCTGCCCTGCCTGCCCTGGCGAACATTGACACCCTGCCGATACTTATGATGTCGTTAAGAGACTCGAATGCATCACCCGGCTACGGCGCGCACGCTCAATCTGCCAATTGGGACGACGTCCGTGCCGACCCTCCTGCCGGAGCTGCCCACCCTCGGCCTTACCGGCCCCGGGCTGCTGACCCCGCCGGGAGATACCTGGTGATGTAACCGCAGATCGACCAAGAACGAGCGATCCAAGGCCATCACCGAAACGGTGATGGCCTTTTTGTTTTTCAGGAGCATGGAAATGGAACGCCCGACACACGAAGCGGTCAACAAGGAACCGGCTCGCGAAGCCGACGCGGACGATGGAGTCCAACGTGAGGACGCGCATCGTCGTCCGAAACGAGAGTGGCGTGAGCCCGTCAGCGAGCGTACGCCCGAGGAAGCGGGCTACGGCTACGGCGTCTGACCTCGCGGCGTAGTGATACAGTCTCACGGCGCAGCGGCCGGGCGCTTTCAACTCCAGTCAAACGAGGAGCGTAGCGTGACCCAAGTTTCACGCGTTGCGCTGCTTGGCTTCGGCACGGTGGGCCAGGCGGTGACGCGCATTCTGTCAAGCGGCGAGATCCCCAACGTCCGCCTGACGCACATCTTCAATCGCAACGTTGCCAGCAAGCGTGCCAGCTGGGTGCCGTCGTCAGTCGTCTGGACCGAATCGGCCGGCGAGGCCATCGGCTCGGAGGCCGACGTCATCATCGAGCTGGTCGGCGGGATCAAGCCGACCTACGACTGGGTGAAGTCCGCCCTCGAGGCCGGCAAGTCGGTGGTCACTGCGAACAAGCAGCTGATGGCGCACCACGGCGCGGAGCTCGTCGACCTGGCGCGCGCACGCGGTTGTGAGATCAGGTTCGAGGCTTCGGTCGCCGGCGGCATTCCGATTCTCCGTGCCCTGCAGGAGGGACTGGCGGGCGACCGGCTCGTCGAGGTGCGCGGCATCCTCAACGGGACGTGTGCGTACATCCTCAGCCGGATGCAGGCCGAGGGCACGTCGTTCTCCGACGCGCTCGCCGAGGCGCAGACGGCGGGCTACGCCGAGGCCGATCCCAGCGAGGACATCGATGGCGCCGATGCCGCGGCCAAGCTGGCGATTATCGCGGCGGTCGGGCTGCGGCGGCCGGTGCGGGTGGGCGACATCGCCACCCGATCGCTGCGTCCTATCGAGACGGTGGACTTCGAGTACGCCAGGGAGCTCGGATGCACCATCCGGCAGATTGCGCGAGCAGCCGCCGAAGACAACGGCATGGTGTTCGCCGCCGTGCGTCCCGCACTGGTTCCTCTCACGTCGCCGTTCGGGCGAGTGGAGGGGAGTCAGAACCTCATTACCGTGCGCGGCGTGTTCGGTGGGGAGACATCCTTCCTGGGATTCGGCGCAGGAGGCGGCCCGACTGCGGTCGCAGTGGTCTCCGATGTCCTGTCGGTGTGTCGGTCGGTCGCCGTCCCGGCAGCGGTCGGCGCCAGCGGATACGTGCCGGAGCCTGCCAGCGAGCCGACGAAGATTCATGACGTGAGCGGCGACTTCGTCGCGCCTCACTATGTGCGCTTCACGGTGAACGACCGTCCCGGGATCCTCGCCCTGGTCTGTCAGGCGTACGCGCGCTACGGCATCAACATCGAGGGTGTCCTGCAGCTGCCGAAGTTCCGCAAGGATCGGCTGCCGTTCGTGACCACGCTCGAGGAGTGTCCCGAGTCGGTACTCGATCGCGCGCTTGCCGATCTGGCGCAGTACGACTTCCACGTCCAGCCCCCGCTGGCGCTGCCGATCTTCACATGACGATGACGACCGCACGGGTGTACAGCGAGGTGGTGGAGGCTGAAGGGCACCTGATCGACTCGCAGATCCTGAGTGCCGTGTTCGACACGGTGGTCAAGCGGAACGCGTCCTTCGACGTCGTCCGCTTCGATATCGGCCGGAGCAACGAGGAACCCTCGTCCATCGCGATGCGTATCAGTGCGCCGAGCGAGACGGTGCTGGGCGAGGTCCTCGAGGATCTGGTTGCGCTCGGCTGCCGGCTTGCCGACCAGCACGACGCGATGCTCCGGTCCGCCGATCGCGACGGATGCGTCCCCGACGACTTCTACTCGACCACGAACCATCGCACGCTCGTTCGGCACGAAGGGCAGTGGATCGAGGTCGCTCATCAGCGCATGGACGCCGTGATCGTGATCGAGGGTGGACGGGCGCTGTGCCGAAAGCTTCGGGACGTTCGCGCCGGCGATCGCATCATCTGCGGGTTGACCGGGATTCGCGTGCTTCCCGAGTCGCAGGATCGCGACCGCCACGGGTTCGCGTTCATGACCAACGAGATCTCCTCGGAGCGGCGTGTCGAAGTCGGTGTGTCGCGCATCGCGTCCATGCTGCACGAAGTCAAGGCGTCGGGCCTGCGTATCGCCGTCGTCGCCGGTCCGGTCGTGGTTCACACCGGAGGCTCACAGTATTTTCAGGATCTCATCCGCGCAGGGTACGTGAACGTGCTTCTGGCGGGCAACGCGCTTGCGGTCCACGACGTCGAGCAGGCGCTCTTCGGGACATCACTCGGTGTCGATCTCGAGTCGGGCAAGGCGATCGAGGGTGGCCACCGCAACCACATGCGCGCCATCAACACGATCTGCCGCGCCGGCGGCTTGCGCCCCGCCGTTGACCAGGGGGTCCTGACGTCAGGCGTGATGTACGAATGCATCAAGCACGGCGTGGACTACGTCCTCGCCGGCAGTATCCGCGACGATGGCCCGCTGCCCGACACGGTGATGGATCTGCGCGAGGCGCAGGACCGCTATGCGGCGGCTCTCGAGAACGTGGGGCTGGTGCTGGCTCTGTCCACGATGCTGCACGGCATCGGGGTGGGGAACATGCTGCCGTCGTGGGTGAAGATGGTCTGCGTCGACATCAACCCGGCGGTCGTGACCAAGCTCGCCGATCGCGGGTCGTCGCAGACGATGGGCGTGGTCACCGACGTGGGCCTTTTCCTGCACCGGCTGGCGCAGCGGCTGTAAGGCCCACGTCGACGTCGCGGAGCTAGTTTCCGGCGGGGTTGATTGCCAGGAACTTGAACCCGCGCAGCGCGTCGGTCTGCGTCGGCAGCGGTGTCTCGCCGGCCGGATAGCCCCCGCGCGACAGCATGAACGCGAGGACCTCGACGTTCTGCTGGCGTGTGAGTGATCCCGGGTCGTCCTGCGGCATCGAGATCCGCATCCGCTCGAACAGGTCGCCAAGGCTCAGGCCGCTCCAGTTGGTCGCGAACAACTGACCGGCAAGGGCCGGCGCCATTTCACCGCCGCCCAGCGTCGCGCCATGGCAGCTCGAGCACTTCTCGGCGTAGATCGCCTCGCCGGCCGTGGCCTGCTCCGCCGTATACACACCGTCCCACTGCGACTTCGTCTGCGCCGACCCAATCTGGACGGCAGAGACGACAGCGAACATCGTGGCTGCCGCACCTGCGACAGCGAGTGCAAGCTTGCGTGTCATCGTGTCACACCCCGCGATCAATCAAGCATTCAACGGACAATGTCCTTATCTTAACCCAATGAATTCTCGCATCCCCAGCGTGCAGCTCGTGTGTGCGGCCCTCTCGCCGCAACTGCTTGGAGGGTTGTCCATCTTGCCGGCCGGGAGGCCGCGCGTGTACAGTGGCCGACGTTTTCGAAAATAGCCGCGAGCGGCGACGAGCCGCTGAAAAGGGGGACGGATGGCCACGCGTACGCTGAATACCTCGACAAGGACCGCAACCAGCCGCTGGGGAGTGTCTGGACTACTGTCCCTCGCGCTGTTGACAGCGGTGC
>JBFWPD010000137.1:0-8883 GCA_050250175.1 Vicinamibacterales bacterium | reverse complement strand
CGAACCACTGATCGGTGATTCGCAGGATGTAGGCTTTCAGCTCGGCGTTGGTCAGCACGAAGACCTGCCGATCGCCCTCGTATCGCTGCAGGATCCGCTCCTTGACCTCATCGTCGGTCGCGCCGGGATCGAGATACAGCCGGAAGGCGTTCACGGAGTCGTCGCGCCAGTATTCCTGAAAGACCGATCGGTCCATCAGGATCGTCCCCTGCTGGTCGGAGTAGTCCACGACAACTCCTGCAACCGGGAGGCGCAGCAATCCTTGCGGCGCAGGTATCTCGAGAACGTCGCCGAGCGCGAGGCTCTGAAGCTCCGCGAAGTTGTCGGAGATCATCAGACCTTCACCGGCGGCCGTCCGGCGATACATGTCGGTCTCCTCACCCTGCACCGGCGGCCGCGGCGTCGTCTCGGCCAGGCTGGCAACGTCAGTCGCCACGATCATCACGGGTGTGCCTCGAAACACGATGCGTGCGTTCCGGACCGGCTGGATGCGCTCAACGCCATCGAGGGCCGACAGCTCCTCGCCCATCTCATTCGGGAAGCGAAGCGTCCGGATGACGATGTCCTGGGAGGGCATCACGAAGAGATCCGGGTTCAGTGCCCCGTCCATCCAGTCGATGATCGACAGGTAGCTGGCGCGCGCCATTCCTGCGAAGCCAATCACGAGCGTCAACGAGAGCATCAACGCCGCCACACTCGCCGATGTACGCCTCGGCGCCTGAATGAGGCTGTCTGCGGCCAATACGCCCTCGACGGGACGCATCCACTTCAGGATGGGGCGCAGGGCCCTCGCCAGGCCCAGGGACAGCAGCGGACTGAGGAGCAGTGCGGCGGCGACCGCACAGATGTACCCGGCATAGAAGACGACCCTCGACTCGGCGGCAAGCAGGCAGAGAATCGACACGGCGCCCAGCACCGCGGCGGCTGACGCCCGCAGACGGCTTTCGCCCGCCGACAGCACCTGGTACTTGCCCTTCTGGAGCGCCTGCACGGGGTCCACACTCGCTGCCTGCCTTGCCGGCAGCAGGGCGGCCACCATGCTGGTGGCAATGCCGATCACGATGGCCAGCAGGAGCAACTGCGGATCCATCGCGATCTCGTCGGTTCGCTGCGCGACCCCGTACACGTCGCTCATCAGCGTCCCGATCGAGGCGGCAATCCCACGCGCGATGACGAGGCCGAACGCGACGCCGCCAAGGGACCCGAGAAGGCCGGTGATCGCGCTCTCGGCGAGAAAGATGTTCCGGATCTGCCCGCGTGACGCCCCCAGCGCGCGCAGGATCCCGATCTCCGAGCGGCGCTGGGTGACGGCGATCGAGAACGAGTTGTAGATGATGAACATCCCGATGAACAACGCGAAGAGACTCGAGATGTTCACCATGATGGAGTAGGCCGCCGTCATGGCTTCGAACTGCTGGCCTCTGCTCGACGGCACGTCCACCTGGAAGCCCGGGCCGAGCAGACCGCGAAGCTCGGCTTGAGCGTCGACGAGCGTCACGCCTTCCTCGAGCGCAAGGTCGATGCGGTCGAACGTGCGGCCGCGGCCGAACATGAACTGGGCCGCGTAGATGTCCATGACGGCCAGGTTGCCGCCAAACGCACTGGCAAGGCCGGACGAGCGCATGATTCCGCGAATCGTGAACTGGCGCTCTCCGAGAACCGTACCGAGCGTGAGCCTGCTGTTCGCCGACAAGCCGTTCCGGTCGGCGAACTCGCGCGTGATCATGATCGAGTCCGGCTGCGCCAGGAAGACGAGCGGATCGTCGACGACCGCCTGGTCGCCTTCATCGAGGTCGTACTCGCGAAGGCTGCGGTCGCCGGTCATGTCCACGCCCAGAATGAGCAGACTGCCCTGGCCGCTCAGCCGGGAATCCACCACCGCCTCGATCACGGGGACTGCGACGCGGACAGACGATGCCCCCTGAACGACTTCGAGGACCTCTTCGTTGAACCCCGGCTCACCTGCCGTGACCTGAAGTTCCGTCCGTCCGGCAATGCGCTCGATCGTCTCGTTGAACGCGAAGAGCACGCTCTGATTGGCCGTGTGCATGCCCACGAACACGGCGACGCCGAGCACGATGCCGGCGATAGTCAGCATCGTGCGCAGGACGTGCTTCCGCAGGTACGGCCAGCTGATGAGACGAATCAGCGAGGTCTTCACCGGTGCTTGTCCTCGACGATCCTGCCGTCTCGCAGGATGATCGTTCGATCGCAGGTCTCGGCGACCTTGAGATCGTGGGTCACGATGACGATCGTCGTGCCGAGGCGGCTGTGGAGATCGCGGACGAGGGCCAGAATCTCGGCACCAGTAGTCGTGTCCAGGTTGCCGGTCGGCTCGTCGGCCAGCAGCACGGGCGGATAGATCGACAGGGCGCGCGCGATTGCGACGCGCTGCCGTTCTCCACCCGACATCTCTTCCGGCAGATGTTCCAGGCGGTGCCCGAGCTGGACGAGCTGCAGGAGCTCGGTCGCGCGCTCCTGGACTTTGCGCCGGCTCCACCCGCGAAGATGCAACGGAAGGCCCACGTTCTCAATCGCCGACAGCGTGGGGAGCAGGTTGAAGAACTGGAAGATGAAGCCGATGGTGTCGCGCCTCACCTTGGTCAGCTCATCGTCCGACAACCCGCCGAGGGTCTTGCCGGCGATGCGAACCTCGCCTGACGAAGGACGATCGAGCCCGCCGATGAGATTGAGAAGCGTGGATTTCCCGGACCCGGACGGCCCGATGATGGAAACGATCTCGCCCTTGGGGATGCTCAGGCTGACTTCGTCAAGGGCGGTGACCTGCCGTCGGCCGTCGAACTGCTTGCGGACGCGATCGAGCTCGATCATGAGGTATCCCTACTCTGTGAAGTATTTCACAAACAGACGGCTTCCGGCCAATTTCTGAAGATTTGGCGCCTTTTTGCCTTTTTCGAGGATCTCGACGGGAGCCGCTACGCCGGCCGGCGCTGCGACTCGAGGAGCTGCCGGAGGTCGCCGGCGATCGGGATGGACCGCCCTGCCTTGTAGTCGTACGTCACCAGCACTGTCCTTCCTTCAGCCAGCCGCGTGCCGCTCCCCGCATGCTCCACGGATTGGGCAAGCACGAAGCTCGAGCGGCCGATGTCCGCGACGTCGCAGGTGATCTCGAGCGGGTCGCCGAAATAAGCAGGAGCCCGATAATCGCACTCCGTCCGCGCGACGATGACCCGGACGTTGGGCGCCACCTCTCCGGTCAGCGCGCGCCAGAAAAGCAGCCGGCACTGCTCGAAATAGGTGAAGTAAACCGCATTGTTGACGTGCCCCATCGCGTCGCAGTCGCGGAACCTGACCTCGAGCGGCATCCGAAAGGCCGCGCGCGCGTCCTTCATGGCTCGGTAGAATACTCGACCGTGACTCTCGAGACGTTCACAGACGACGAACAATGCGCACTCGCTCCCTACTTCACCAATACGGATCGGCCCGTCTTCGCGCTGCGAAACCTGCCCGAGACCGTCAAGGGCGCGCTGTTCGCGCGGTACTCGCGATCAGCGAAGTCGCTGAGGCGGCTGTTCCTCGACGAGTTCGCTGCGGACGTCGCGGGACGTCCTCGAGCGAACGCGACCCAGGACGCGCCGGCAGGCGTCGGCATGGACCGGGCCAGCAAGCTCTACGCGAAGGTGCTCAACGAGTATGGAGACGACTCGGTCGCCCAGCTCGGAGGGGCGCACATCGCGTGCGAGTCTGTGTCGAACGTGCTCACGAAGGTCCTCGAGTGGGGACGGCTGATGGCGTACCTCGAGCAGTCCACACGCTACGTCCCCTACACGGATCGGCCGGGTGGCCGCTGGAAGTACCACGTGCCTTCGGAGCTCGACAGGTCGGCCCTGCGAGACGAGTTCGTCAGCACGATGGATCTCGCGTTCGAGACCTATGCCCGATGGATTCCGGTGCTCGACGCGCACTTTCGTGCGAGATTTCCGAAGTCTCCCCAGGATTCCGACGCCGTCTATCGATCGGTCATCCGCGCCAAGGCACTCGACACTCTTCGCGGACTCCTTCCGGCCGCCACACGATCGAACGTCGGTCTCTTCGGAACGGGTCAGGCATTCGAAGCACTGCTCCTGCGAATGTTCGCGCATCCGCTGGAGGAGGTCCGCGCCTGCGCGGCATCGATGCTCGAGGAACTGCGGCACGTGATACCGGCATTTCTTACCCGCGTCGATCAACCCGACCGCGGTGGCCGCTGGATTCAGTACTTTGCGGACGCGAAGCGCGACTTCGAGTCGGCTGCCCTTCCGTTCGTCGCCGGGCATGAACCCGAGGAACGCCCCGACGTCGTCCTGACCGACTTCGATCCTGACGGTGAAGCAAAGGTCGTCGCCGCGGCGCTGTATGGCGTGTCCGGTCTCCCTGACGATCAGCTTCTGGCAATCGCCCGGCGCATGACGCCTGACGAGCGCGCTTCACTGCTGCGTGCCTATGCCGGTACGCGCGCAAACCGCCGTCACAAGCCGGGCCGGGCGTTCGAGCGGACGCACTATCGCTTCGATGTGCTGGCCGACTACGGAGCGTTTCGCGATCTCCAGCGCCATCGCCTGCTGACGCTCGACTGGCAGGCACTCACGCCGCGTCATGGCTACACGGAACCCGCCGCGATCGAGGAAGCGGGAGCGCTGAACGACTGGCGGATCGTCATGGAGCGTTCAGCCGAACTGCACGAGCGCCTGGTCTCGAACGGCCTGTCGCACGTCGCGCCGTATGCCGTGGTCATGGCCTATCGGATCCGGTTCTACATGGACATGAACGCCCGCGAGGCCCTGCACGTCATCGAGCTTCGCACCGCCCCACAGGGGCACCCCGCCTATCGCCGGGTGTGCCAGCTGATGCATCGCGCGATCGCCGATGTCGCGGGTCACCGTGGCATCGCCGGCACCATGCAGTTTGCCGATCACTCCGAGGTCGAGCTCGAGCGCCTCCAGTCCGAGCGTGCGCTCGAGAAGAAGCGTCTGAAGGCGGGCGGTGCCATCGACGCAGGAGGCACGTAGTGGCCTGGGTTCTTCTAATCGTCGCCGGACTGTTCGAAGTCGGGTGGGCAATCGGCCTCAAGTACACGGAAGGCTTCACACGGCTGTGGCCAACGATCTGGACCGCACTGTCCATGATCGCCAGCCTGTGGCTTCTCGGAATCGCGATGAAGACACTCCCGGTGGGCACGGCGTACGGCATCTGGGTTGGCGTTGGCGCAGTCGGCACCGCCGCACTCGGCATCGTCCTGCTCGACGAACCCGCCAACGTTGCCAGGATCATCAGTCTCGGACTCATCATCGCGGGCATCGTCGGCCTGAAACTGGCGTCGCCAGCATGAGACACCGCCGCATGAGCCACACTGCCTTCGTCGCGCTCGCGGCGTTCGGTGTTTGCGCGGCGGCGTCTGCCTATTCGCAGACCCGCGGTGCTCTTCCTCCCGTCGGCGTGGCTGTCGAGGAGTCGGACGGTATCTGGTGTGCCGAGTTTCCGGCGGCGGCGGCTGGTCAGGCGGTCGTTTCAGGAGCACCGGTCGCCATCGTCTTTCCTGAAGTCAGCGAGTCGCTTGTGCTGCAGGGACAAATCGAACGCATTCAACCCGGCGACTGCACTACTGCATTCCCTCAACCGAGATGGGGCGATTACGTCGCCTTCCGCGTCGCGTTCCCGACGGAGGGGGCATCCGGGTCGGCCTCTCGAAAAACGGTCGGGCTTGCCGTCACTACCTCGGTGCGGTGGAGCCGCGCGGCAAACGGCCGGCTCCGCGCGGATTTGGATGGAGACGGACTGCCAGAGGAAGCTCGGCGGTGCGCGGCCGGCGAGGGCGAGCACTTCACCCTCTGGAGCGCTCGGGCTGATGGCTCGTTCGAGCGGCGCGTTCACGAATACTTCGACTGGGGAGCGATCGTGGATGCGACGTGCCAACCGGGTGAAGACGGACGGGACCTCGTGCGGTAGCCCCTGGTCGCTGCAGGACCTGGGGTAGACTAAGCCCTCCCGACAAGCTGACTGCGAATCGACTGTCGTTCGACCACGTACCGGCGGCGCGCACTCTTGTGCGGGATCCCACTCGACCAGGCATGAGGACGCGATCGTGACGCCTGCATCAGCGATTCTGCTCGGATGTGTACTCGTCGTGCTCGGCATTCCGATGATCAGGCAATGGGTACCGCGGAGCCGCATCGATCGCTGGATGCCTGGACTTTCCGTGAGTGACCACGTCTGGTACGAGTCTCACCGCCATTCAGGATGGGATTTCGTGCTCATGGGCATCGGCCTGATCCTGCTCACCATGTGGATTGCCCCTTCACCGGACGCGTCGAGCGACGTCCGTGACTTCCTCGGCATCTGCACGGTCGTTGCGCTGTTGGTGGCCGGACTGAAGAGCCTCCTCGTCACGATGCGGCTGGCACGAGAAGAAGACGGCTCGCAGCTGTTCTGAGTCCCATGGCAGGACTCGAAGACTGGCTGTCGGTTGCCCGCACCGCTGATCCCGACGAGCTCCGCGAGCGGATTCTCACCGGGTTCAAAGAGGGCAAACCGTTCACACCGTACGTTCCCACGATCACGATTCCTGCGCCGCTCGATCGCGTGCTCGATTTCGGCTGCGGCGTCGGGCGCAGCTTCCCGTATCTCAAGAGCATCGCGAGACACGTCACCGGTTTCGACCTGCCGCCGATGATCGAGCGCTGCCGCACGCTCGCCGGTGAATCCATCGACGCGCTCTCGGCCGACTGGAACGACGTCTGCACTCAACGGTTCGGCTTGATCAACGCCGCCCTCGTCCTTCAACACATCGAACCGTCTCCGTGCCGCGCATACCTGAGAGACTTCGCCCGGATGTCACGTTTCGTGTACCTTCTGAGTCGGGACCAGGACGACTTCGGCTGGAATGTGTTCGAACACGTGGCGCAGACAGGATTGTTCGAAGCGGGGGACTGCATCGAGGTCGAACACGATCCGGCGACCCACCAGCTGCGGGTGATCCGGCGGATCACATTTGACGATGCGAGGCGAAGGGCAGACGGGAAGCACTACGAAGTACTTCTTCGCTCCAGGGCGGCGCCGGACGATCTGCAGCTGACCTCGCGATAGAAGCGGAGCTGCTGTGAAACGACGCGAGTTCGTCGCGGGAGTGGTCGGAGGGACCGCGGCCGGCGTCGCTGGAACGCTCGGCCTCCAGCAGCTTCGCGCCGAACCGCCGCGACCAGAGATCCCCGAGTTCGCACGCCTCAGTTTCTCCGAACAGGGAGAGGACATCGTCCTCTACCATGCGCTGCGCGATCTGCTGGGACTCGAGCGGCCCACGTACATGGACATCGGCGCGGCCCACCCCGTGCTGAGCAACAACACATACCTCCTGTACGGAACGGGCTCGACGGGCGTCCTCGTCGAGCCGAGTCCGATGTACGTCGAGATGCTCCGCCGTCAGCGTCCCAACGACATCGTCGTAGCGGCCGGCATCGGAGTCACCGATGCGAGTGAAGCCGACTACTACGAGATCAGAGACAATCCGCTTCTGAACACTTTCTCGCCCGAGCAGGTGGAGATGCTGCAGCGGGGGAACACCGGAATCGTCGTCGAACGAGTGTCGAAGATGCCGCTGATCAACATCAATCGCGTGATCGACGAGCAGATGGATTCGTCTCCCGATCTCGTGTCCACCGACATCGAGGGGCTCGACTACGCAATCATCCAGACGCTCGATCTGGATCGCTACCGTCCCGGTGTGATCTGCTGCGAGGGCGTCTCGCTCAATCCGGAAGGCTATCAGTCGGACATCGCCCGCTACCTCGGAGCCCAGGGATACGTGCTGCGCGGCGGCTCGATGGTCAATTCGGTCTTCGTCGACGCGCGACGAATCAGAGCATGAACGCGGCGATCGAAACCTCTTCCGATGAAGGACCACAGCTGGATCCCTGAGATCGTCGGCAAGGCGGCGTTCGAGCTGCTGGACGACGTCGTACGGCCCGGAGTCTCGGCACGACGCCAAATCCTCGCGTGGTCCGTTCTCGCCGCTCTCCTCACACCTCAGGCCACTGGCGCTCAACAGATGTCGAAGCTCGTCGTTCCACCTGGTTGCTTCCCTGAGCTCGTTGCTGAACGTCCCGGCAGCGGCGCCGAGATCGGCGGAGCCTATCGTGGTGGCTTCGGCAGCCTTCACATCAAGAACGACAGCGAATCCGATGCGATCGCGGTGCTGATCGACGCTCGCACCCGCATCGCACGGCGCGCCATCTACATCCGGCGCGCAGAGACCGGCGTCATGAGCTCCATTCCGGCTGGCGAGTATCGCGTGCAGTTCCAGATGGGCGACACCTGGCTGACGACCAATCGGTTCTGCACGATCGTCGGGACGTCGCAGTTCGACGACCTGCTGACGTTTGCCGCGCGTGACGACGTGGATGCCGTCGCGTACAGCCGCTACGACCTGACGCTGTTCCCGGTGGTCTTCTTCGGCAACGTCGATCCCGACGCGCTCCCGAACGCGCCGCTCCGGCTGCCTGACTGACGACCTGAGGCTGCGGGCTGGCCTTCGACTAGTCTCCGTCTTTCGCCCAGTACTTGACGTACTCGTCGAGAAACGCGAGCGACTCGAAGGTCTTCATGCGATCGAAGAACAGCACGCCATCGAGATGATCGGTCTCGTGCTGGATGATGCGTGCGGGAAACCCGTGCGCACGAAGCTCGAATCGCTCGCCATGCCGGTCGAGGGCACGGACCCGCACTTCCCTGGCGCGCGGCACGCGGCCTCGGATGTCGGGAATGCTGAGGCAGCCCTCCCAGTCGTCCTCGGTGTCCGATCCGATGGGCACGACCTCGGGGTTCACCATCACGTGCGCCGGCGCGTTGCTGTCGTCTGAATCGAGGGAGGCCAGATCGGAAGAGCACACG
>JBFWPD010000136.1:0-8897 GCA_050250175.1 Vicinamibacterales bacterium | reverse complement strand
CGGAGGCGCGGCGGCTCGTCGAGAAGTGGTTCAGCGACGTGCCGGCCGGAGCCGGGGTCGAGCCCGCGTCCATCCCCGGCGTGGCGCTCCACGATGTGCAGCGCCAGACGATCACCGATCGCGTGCAGCTGCCCCGCCTTTTCATCGCGTGGCTGACTCCGCCTGTCTACGCACCTGGCGATGCGGCGCTCGACGTGTTGTCGGAAGTCCTGTCCGGCGGAAGAAACTCGCGTCTCTACAAGCGGCTCGTCTACGACATGCAGATCGCGCAGAGTGTCAGCGCCGTCCAGTACTCTGGCGCCCTTTCATCGTTCTTCCTGATCGACGTGATGCCGCAGCCCGGGCACACGCTCGACGAAGTCCAGGCGGTCGTGGACGAAGAGATTGCCAGGCTGCAGCGCGAAGGACCGACCGACTACGAGATCCAGCGCGCGCTCAACCAGATCGAGTCCTCGTTCTACCGCAGCATGGAAAGCGTCGGCGGCTTCAGCGGCAAGGCCGACCAGCTGAACGGCTACTTCGTCGCGACGGGCGACCCCGACTGGTTCAACGAGGATCTGGCGCGCTTCCGCGCCTTGTCCGCATCCGACGTGCAGGCGACGGCGCGCGCATTTCTCCCGGCATCGAAGCGAGTCGAGCTGCGTATAGAGCCCGAGGGTCAATGACCATGCGCGCGCGCATCGCTCCCGCCGCCGTTCTCGTCGCTGGTCTCGCCGTGCTCGCATCGCTGGCTGTCGCGGCGCAGACCGTCGACCGAACCACCCCCCCGTCAATCGGCGCTCCGCCCGAGCTCCGCCTCCCGACGATCATCAAGCGCCAGCTCCCCAACGGCATGGGCGTCTGGATCGTCGAACATCGCGAGGTGCCGGTCGCGCAGGTGACGCTCGTCGTCCGCGGCGGCACGGCTGCCGATCCGGTAGGACAGTACGGAATCGCCAGCATGACCGCGGCGATGCTGACCGAGGGCGCCGGATCACGGTCCGCGCTCGGGATCGCTGATGCGATCGACTTCCTCGGCGCCAGCCTCTCGACCGGCAGCGCGATCGACTCGGCGGCCGTCCGCCTCTTTACGCCAGTGGCCAGGCTGGCCGAAGCGCTGCCCGTCATGGCGGACGTCGTGATGCGACCGACGTTCCCGGCCGAGGAACTGGAGCGCCTGCGGCAGCAGCGACTCACCGGACTCCTCCAGGCACGCGACGATCCTGGAACGATTGCCGCGCTCGCCTTCACCCGGGTGCTCTATGGACGAGCGCACCGTTTCGGCACGGCCACGACCGGACTCGAAGCGACCATCCGCGGGTTCACGCCGGCAGAGCTCCGGGCCTTCTACGAAGCCACGTATCGCCCGGACCGGGCGACCCTGATCGTCGTCGGCGACGTCACAGTGGATGGTGTGATGTCTCTGCTTACCGCGAACTTCGGTGAGTGGTCCGGGCGCGGCACGGCGAGCCAGGCGCCCGTGCTGGCGACTCCTCCGGCGCGAACGCGGCGGGATGTCTATCTCATCGACATGCCGGGCGCGCCGCAATCGCAGATCCGCATCGGTTCGGTTGGCGTCGCACGCTCGACGCCGGACTACTTCCCGCTTCAGGTGTTGAACACGGTCCTTGGCGGCTCGTTCACGTCACGGCTCAACATGAACCTCCGCGAGCGCCGCGGCTACACGTACTCGGCCGGCTCGTTCATCGACATGCGTCAGGTCCCGGGGCCGTTCTTCGCGACCGCAAGCGTGCAGACCGACAAGACCGCGGAATCGCTGGTCGAGTTCTTCAACGAGCTGGGCGGGATCCTGAAGCCGATCCCCGATGACGAGCTCGTGCGGGCGAAAAACTATGTCGCGTTTCGTTTTCCCGGAGGATTCGAAACCACGGGCGACATCGCCCGCCGGCTCGAGGAAGCCGTGGCCTACAGCCTTCCCGACGACTACTTCTCACAGTACGTGCGGGCGATCCAGTCGGTCACGGCCGGCGACGTTGCGAGGGTGGCCGCACGCCTGATTCAACCCGAGCGAATGGCAGTCGTGGTGGTCGGCGACAGGCAGACCATCGAAGCGCCGATAGAGGCTCTGAATCTCGGTCCCATCACGGTCATCACGGTGGACGAGATCTTCAATCCGCCGACGCAGTAGGCAACCCTTCCTTTCGCACACGGCCGTCCTTCCGGACCGGCCTGCCCCCAGAAGTGTGATCGCCCGGGCGGTTTCTGCAATCGCCCGGGCGGTTCAACATCGTCCCTTACCAGCCCGTATCTCTCTCACCCCCAGCAGCTTGCGGCAAGAACACAGACCGGAACGAGCCTTGCTGACATGTGCAGTCGATGTCTCGCCTTCCCGGGCAGCACGGGTTCACCCTCATCGAAGTAATGACGGTCACCGCACTGCTCGTCGTCCTCGCGGTCTTCAGCCTGCCGATCACGTCGCGCGCCGTCGCCGACGTCCGGCTGCGTGGAGATGCACGGTCCGTCGCGAACACGGTGTCGCTGGCCAAGATGCGGGCGACGTCAGCCTTCAGCCGCGCACGCGTGTTCGCAGACCTGAGCACGAACACGTTCCTGATGCAGGTCTGGGACAGGACCGACAACCAGTGGGTCACGGAAGGTGGATCGATCAACCTCTCGCCCGGGGTCGGCTTCGGCTTCGGCACCATCGACACTCCGCCGCCCGACACGCAGCCGGAGATGAGCCAGTCGCCGCTCTGCACCGATGACGCCGGGGTGGAGATCGCGAATACGGCGTGCGTGGTCTTCAACTCGCGCGGCATTCCGATTGACGATGCCGGCGCGCCGTACGGCGCCAATGCTCTCTACATCACCGACGGCGTGGGTGTCTTCGGCACGACCCTGACCGCCACGCCGCTCATCAATCTCTGGTGGTCACCTTCGGGGGGCGCCAACTGGGTAAAGCAGTAATGCGCAGTCAGCAGGGATTCAGTCTCGTCGAAACCGTCTTCGCTCTCGGCATACTCCTGATCGTCGCGCTCGGCCTGCTGCCGCTCGGCATGATCGCGACCACGACGACCGAGAATCAGGGTCATCTGTCCGCGCGCACGACCGAGTACGCGCAGGACAAGCTCGAACAGCTGCTGGCGCTCGCGTATGGCGACACGACGTCGGACACGCGCGTCTTCCCCGCCGGCGATCTCGGCGGCAGCGGTCTGACGCCGGGTGGAAGCTTCGATCCGGATGTTCCTGTCGATCTCTACGTGGACTATCTGGATATCAACGGATCGCTGCTCGACGCAGACGCCGGCGACGAGCCCACCGGCTGGTTCTACAAGAGGGTCTGGGCCATCTCTGTTCCGTCGCTGAATCTCAAACAAGTGACTGTCACTGCCACGGTCCGCACGGCCGTCGGCGGCATCGGCGTCGTGCCGCAATCGACCGTGACGGCTCTCAAGACCTTCCCGTTCTAGGCATCAGGTGATGAGCGACCGCTTCGAGCTCGATCGCATCCGGCGCGACGACGCCGGCTTCACGCTGCTGGAGCTGCTGGTCTCGATGGCCGTCCTTCTGATCGTGTCGAACTTCGTCTTCACCGGTGTGCTTCGACTGACGAACGTCAATCGATCCGTCCACAACCGATCGGAGATGCACTCGGGCGTTCGCAACGCGACGGAGCTTCTCCAGCAGGAGATCGGACAGGCGGGACGGATCTCGCTGCCCGGCCCGGTCGCGCTGACTGGGGCCGTGGCGATGGGAACATCAACCGTCGGGGTCAGCTCGGCTGATGGCATCTTTGTCGGCGAGTTCCTGGTCATCGGCGGTCCCTCGCAGGAAACGATCACGGTCACTGCGGTCGACGCGAACGCCAACACGATCACGGC
The DNA here is from genome assembly GCA_050250175.1 of Vicinamibacterales bacterium. Classification (GTDB taxonomy): domain Bacteria; phylum Acidobacteriota; class Vicinamibacteria; order Vicinamibacterales; family CAVVIG01; genus JBFWPD01. The sequence goes on along the minus strand of JBFWPD010000136.1, from coordinate 5,076 downwards.
GACCTTCGCGAGTGCACACGCTGACGGCACCCCCGTCCTGGTCTTCGGTGGATTCCGCGAGGGCGTGGTCCCCCCTTCCGCTGCGAATGGGTCGTCAGCTTCCGTCCTGAAGATCTTCGGCGACGTGAACGGCACCGGTCAGATGTCGTACGTCGAGTACACGTGCGATCCGGTGGCAGGCAGCCTCTATCGCAACGCCATGGACTTCGACGCGGCCGTAAAGCCGGACCTGACCGTGGGGCAGGTGCTGCTGGACAACGTGCTCGCCAATCCTGATGGCACCGACTGCTTCACGTATCAAGAGCAGTGGGTCGGCGGTCTGCCATTCGTCGTGCAGGTCGCAATCACGCTGACGGTCGAGACCGAGGATCCGGATCCGATTACGGGTCTCTTCCAGACCGAGACCAAGGCGCTGCTGAACGTCTCGCCGCGAAACGTCTTTCACGTCTGGCAGCTGCAGTCGTTGAGCATCAACAACCGCGTGCAGGTCACGCCGCAGAGCGTCACTGCCCTGCTTCCCGATCTATGAGCCCTTCACCGTGTGAGCATCGCGGTTCCGCCCGCGGTCCAGCACAGCGCCTTCGCTCGAGCGAAGAGGGCATCGCGATGGTCATCGCGCTGTTCATGGTCCTCGTGCTGTCCGTTCTCGGGTCGTCGCTGATGTTCGTGTCGCAGACCGAAACCTGGTCGAGTCACAACTACCGTCTGACGTCACAAGCGCGATACGGCGCAGAGTCGGGCGTGCACCGCGCAGCCAATTACCTGCTGTCTGACGATTACGACCCGCCGACGGATATGACGGCCTTCGACCTCAACGGGTCGCCAGTGGAGTGGAATGGCGAGCCGGTCGTTCTTTCGAGCAATCCTGATGTCGAGGCGAACTATCCCGACGCGACGGAGCAGGATGAGTTCGAGGCCGCCGCCGTCGGCACCCTCGATGTGACGAACGGAACTGTTTCATATACAGCCTCGGCGGAACTGATCGGCATGCGTCGGTTCTTCGACGAGTACCTGGGTGATTGGCGGACGATCCAGACGTGGGAGATCACCTCCGTCGGAGTTCCCTCGGGCCCGCGCGACGCTAGCGTGGAGGTGTCGGCGATCATCGAGCGCCAGACAATGCCGGTGTTCAGCTATGCGGCATTCGCGACGCACAATGGATGTGCGGCGCTCTCGTTTGCCGGCGGCGCGGTGACCGACAGCTACAACTCGACCGCACCGCTCGTCGGTGGATCGCCGCAGATCACGCAGGCGTTCGGCAACGTCGGGACCAACGGCAACCTGACCGAGGCAGGCAACCCGACCACAGTCTGGGGCAGCCTCTCGACACCGCGAGCGGGCGTCGGCAACTGCACGTCGAACAACGTCACCGCGCAGACAATCAGCGGCAACGCGTCGGTGGAGGCCGGACTCATCCAGCTGCCGCAGCCTCTCGAGTTCCCGACGCCGCCTGCGCCAAGTCCACTGCCTCCAACGGATAGCTTGAATTTCAGCGGGAGCAGTTGCCCGGCAGGCGCTCCGAACTGCACGACCAGTGGGGGTGTCACCATCACTCCTCCCGGCGGCGGCACTGTGGTGATGGGCAATGTGAGCCTGACAGGCAGCACGACGCTTCGCCTGAACGCCGGCACCTACATCATCAACAGTCTCGATATCGCGGGTAACTCGAAGATCGTCATCGACTCCGGCCCGGTCACTTTCCAGATCGCGGGACAGGGGACGACGACACCGCTCAAGATTGTCGGCAACGGCCTCAGCAACACGACGTTCAACCCGTCGAACCTCCGCTTCGTCTACGCCGGAACCGGCAACGTACAGGTGGCAGGGGGCACGGAGACGTCTGCTCTTCTCTATGCGCCGAATGCGACCGGGGGGTTCTCAGGCGGGTCCGACTGGTACGGTGCGGTCATCCTGAAGCAGATCACGGCGACCGGCGGTGCGGCGATTCACTACGACGTCAATCTTCAGAACTCGTCGATAACCGCCGGGAATCACATGATGAGCTCGTTCTCGTGGCGGAGCTTCTAGCTCGGGCACCAGTTCTCAGTTGAACGCCCACCCCAGGACCCAGAGTCCCAGGACAACCACGACCTGGAAGACCATCACGCGCACGTAGGTGGCGCCGAGCGGCGTCTCTTCCCGCATCGCGGCAGTATACCGTCCCGCCTAACTAGAATGAGAGCGGATGCCCTCGCACAGGATCCGCGCCCGTGATGCCCGTGGCGACACGGCGTCGGCAGTCTGGAAGCTCGACGACGACATCGTTGCAAGCTACCTGACCGATGCGGCGCGAGTCCCCGGCGGACACGCAAAAGGCGTCGCGGCCCCGGCATCTGAAGCGGCAGTCGCGTCGCTGCTGCGCTCCACGCGCCATGTCCTGGCGATTGGCGCGCAGTCGTCCCTCACCGGAGGCGCCACGCCGCGCGGCGAGACCATCCTGACCACCGCACGCATGAATGCGATCGTCGCGATCGCCGCCGACTCCGTGCGGGTGCAGGCTGGCGTCACGCTCGATGCCCTCGATCAGGCCCTGGCGGCCGCGGGCCGAAGCTATCCGCCAGTGCCGACCTTCACCGGTGCGTTTGTCGGCGGCATCGTCGCGACGAATGCTGCTGGAGCGGCCACCTTCAAGTACGGATCAACGCGCGACTGGGTGACTGCGCTGACCGTCGTCCTGCCGGGCGGCAGAGTGCTCGACCTGGAACGTGGCAGCACTGTGGCGCACCCGGACGGGTACTTCGAGATCGATCTCGGAGAGAAGACGGTTCGGGTACCGATACCCACGTATCGAATGCCGGACGTTTCAAAGATCTCGGCGGGCTACTTCGCAGCGCCCGGCATGGACCTGATCGATCTGTTCATCGGATCCGAAGGCACGCTTGGCGTTGTGACCGAGGCTACGCTGCGCGTGCTCCGAGCCAGACCCGCGGTGTGTCGTGCGTTTGTCCCGTTCCACGACAAGGCGTCCGCGTTCGACGTCGTGTCACGGCTGCGCGCCGAGGCGGACACCGCATGGTCGAGCGGCGGCAGCCGTGGCATCGACGTCTCGGCGATCGAACACATCGACGCGCGCGGCCTCGCGGTGATTCGAGAAGACGGCATGGACAACGCCTGCGGCGTCCGCCTCAGCGAGAGCACGAAGATGGCGCTCATCGTGGCGCTGGATCTGCCGCCTGGGACAACGCCGGAGGCGGCCTTCCATCAGATCGGGCGCGCAGGCGAGGCAGATGCTCCTGACACCGGGCTCGTCCGCTTCTGCGCGCTCCTCGCCGGCTGCGGCGTGCTCGACGACGTCGAGATCGCGGTGCCTGGCGACAGCTCACGCCTGTCACAGCTCGCAGCAATCCGAGAGGCTGTGCCGGCGGGAGTCAACCAGCGGATCACCGCCGCGCAACACGACGTCGATCGACGCATCGAGAAGACTGCCGGCGATCTCCTCGTCAGGCCGGCCGACGTCGAAGCATTCGCCGGGATGTGCGAAGACGAGTTCCGCGACCGTGGTCTCGACTTTGCCGTCTGGGGTCACGTGTCTGACGGCAATCTGCACCCGAACGTCATCCCGCATTCGTGGAGCGACGTGGAAGCGGGCCGCGACGCGTTGTTTGCATTGGGCCGCGAGGCGATCCGCCTGGGGGGCGTGCCGCTCGCGGAGCACGGCGTCGGACGGAACACGATCAAGCAGCGGCTGCTGCTGGAGCTCTACGGCAATGAAGGAGTCGAGCAGATGCGCGAGGTGAAGCGCGCCATCGATCCGGACTGGAAGCTCTCCCCGGGGGTGATCTTCCCCCCGTAGGTTCGGCGTCAGCCGAGCAACACGCCCGCGCCCACAGCCGCAAGGCCTGCGACGATGAGCCAGGGCGCCGCGGCACCTGCGGATCCGGATCCGCTGCCCTCTTCGGCAAGACTCAGCGTCGACGACGAGGTTCCGATTCGTTCGAGCGTCTTCGCAACACCCGATTGAGCTGCGAGCGCGGTCCCGAGCGCTCCGAGAAGAAGCACCCAACCGATCCCGATGGCCACGCGGGAGACCGTGTCGTTGGCAACGGCGGGAACGACGAACAGCGTGACCAGCCAGCTGACCACCGCGACGGCGGCCATCAGCCGAAGCCGGTTGATCTCGCGATCGGCGGCCTGACGAACGAGCTCCAGCCGGAGCAGCCGTTCGGCGCGCTGCCGTTCAGCTTCGATGTGCTCGCGTTCCGCGTCGAGCCTCTGACGATCTCTGTCGAACGCCTCTTTGAGGGCAGCGACGACGACGCCGGCCAGCCGCGCCTCGAGGGGTCCACCGGGAGACATGGTCGAGAGCTCCATGCGCTCCTCCGGCGCCGACCGGCCCTGCGCCACGCGCCGCGCGATCGCGCCTACACCGATTGCTGCATCGAGAAGACGAAGCCAGGGGACAGCCATCAGTTCAACCAGGCGCTACGGAACGCGCGCTGCTCCGGGGTCAGCGTACCACCCGAACGCTCCAGCATGACAAGCTCGAGCGCGGGATCGTCCTCGGCGACGACCGTGATGGACCTCGAGCTCCCGGCGCGATCCACGACGGCCAGGACGATCCGATCTCCGGGCACGCGCCGGGCCAGCGCATTCGAAACATCGACAGGAGAACGGACTGGCTGCCCGTCGACCGCGCGCAGCTCGTCGTCGATGTCCAGTCCGGCCCGATAGGCAGGCGATCCGATCGCGGGCGGGGCCACCAGTCGAGGCGAGGAGCCTCGCTCGTCGAGATCGAGGTCGCCAATCCAGGCCCGGCCTGGCCGGCGGGGACGAAGGACGAAGCCCGCGCGGGCCAGCAGCGACACGTAGTCGGCCGTCTCCCGGCCTTCGATGAATCGCGCGAAGAAGTCGCGGGCAAACGAAGCATCCCCGCTCGTCTCGGCAAGTCGTGCTTCCGCGTCCGCCAGCGTATAGGGACGAACGACCACGCCAGGCGCGCCGGAGGGCGCTCCGTGCGCTCTCCACATCGCGCGCATGTAGTCGTCGAGCGACAGCTTGCCGCCGGACCGGGTGCGGAGCGTGAGGTCGAGTGCGAGCGCAATCGCGGCGCCGTGCGAGTAGTAGGAGATGAAGGTC
>JBFWPD010000135.1:0-8897 GCA_050250175.1 Vicinamibacterales bacterium | reverse complement strand
GGGGGGTGGTTGGGGGGGGCGGGGGGGGAACGGGCGGAAAAGGCGGGATGGTCAAGATGGCGGGAGAGGTGCATGAGCTCTTACCCTCCCGCCCTTCCCGCCCCACCTGCCCCTCCCGCCTCATCTGCCCTCAGGTGCAAAAAGAACTCACGATTCCCCGTCGCGCCGGTAATCGGGGACTCGGTCATTGCTATGGCCCGCAGGCCAGCCGATTCGGCGTCCTCCCGCGATCGCGCGAGGACGGCGTCGTGGATCGCGGGATCGGTGACCAGCCCGCCCTTGCCGACCTCGTGGCGTCCGGCCTCGAACTGCGGCTTGACCAGCGCCACGACGTCGCCTTCCCGAGTCAGCAAGGCAGGGATCACCGGATAGATGTGCCGGAGCGAGATGAAGGAGACGTCCACGGTGACGATACCGAAGGGGCCGGGAAGATCGGCAGGGGCGAGCGCGCGGGCGTTGACGCCTTCTCGAACGATCACGCGAGGATCGGTCCGAAGGCGCCAGTCGATCTGGTTGTGGCCGACGTCGAGCGCGACGACCTGCTCCGCGCCGCGCTGCAGCAGGACGTCGGTGAAGCCGCCCGTGCTGGCGCCGATGTCGAGCGCACGCCGTCCCGTCACATCGATGCCGAAGACACCCAGTGCGTGAGCGAGCTTGAGGCCGCCGCGGCTGACATAGGGATGATCCGGCGTTCGCAGTTCGATCGCGGCATCGGCGGGGACGGCCGTTCCTGCCTTTGTCACCGGGTGGCCGTCGACGAGCACGTCGCCGGCGAGGATCAGCGCGCGCGCTCGCTCGCGGGATGCGACCAGCCCGCGTTCGACGAGCAAGGCGTCGAGTCGCGTTTTCATGGCCTGCAGGCGGTCGTGCGATCAGTTGCGCCGCGTCACGACCCACTCGGCGATGGCGTCGAGCCAGCCGGTGGTGAGCCGGGCGTCCTGGAGCACCTGCCTCGCGCGCGTGGCGCAGTCGGCCGCCAGCTGGCGGGAGCGATCGAGGCCGAAGAGCGACGGGTAGGTCGGTTTGTCACCCGCGGCGTCCTTGCCGGCGGTCTTGCCGAGGTCCTGGGCGCTGCCCTCCACGTCGAGGATGTCGTCGATGATCTGAAATGCGAGGCCGACATCTGCCGCCCAGCGATCGACGGCGTCGACGAGCTGGTCGTCTGCGCCGCCCATGACCGCGCCGCTCGTTGCGGAGGCCCGAATGAGGGCGCCGGTCTTGCGCTTGTGCATCGCCTGAAGACCCTCGGCGTCGAGCGGGAGCCGATGACCGGCAATCTGTCCGGCGGCCTGCAAATCGATGACCTGGCCGCCCACCATCCCCGCCGCGGCCGCCGCGCTCGCGATGTTCGCGAGGACACGCAGCTTGCGGGTCGCAATCGCGGGTTCGGTCGACACGGGTTCGCGGGCGAGAAGAGCGAGCGCTTCACCCTGCATGGCATCGCCGGCGAGGATCGCAAGCGCGTCGCCGTACACCACGTGCAGCGTGGGGCGTCCGCGACGGAGCGTGTCGTTGTCCATCGCCGGCAGGTCGTCGTGAATCAGCGAATAGGTATGGATCAACTCGACGGCGCAGGCGGCTGGCAGTGCAAGGTCTCTCGCGCGGATGCGATCGGTGTGGTTCCGCGCGGCGACCGCGTCGGCGGCGGCCAGCGTCAGGATCGGCCGAAGGCGCTTGCCCCCCGCGAAGACGCTGTACCGCATCGCCTCCGCCAGAAGCTCTGGACACAGCGGCGGGCGGAGCAGCGCCCGATCGAGTCCGCGCTCGACCTCGGCGCGCGCCTCCTCGACGAACGCCTCCAGCGAAGCGGTACGCACTTCGGTCATCTCAACCGCGCTTGAGCGATCCGGGACTGCGCTCCGAGCCTTGCGAGCCACGATCGGGGTCGGGAGCGAGAGAAGAGGGTGCGGGCCGGAGCTCGCCGCGATCGGTCAGGATCTCGATGCGGCGCTCGGCTTCTTCGAGGCGTGCATGGCAGAAGCGCGAGAGCTGGACGCCGCGCTCGTAGAGCGCCAGCGACTGCTCGAGCGGTATGTCGCCCTCCTCGAGCTTGCGCACGACGGTCTCGAGCTCCGCGATGGCGGCCTCGAAGTCCTTGATGGAAGCGGGTTCCGACATGGTTCCTGAGCGTCTCCGCGGCTGGCGCCACTAGCTTAGCGTCATTCGTCCTGACGCTGCACCTCGCACACGAGCTCTCCGCGGTGCAGTGTCACCCGCACTCGAGAGCCGGGAGGTGCGGCGCTGGCATCTCGAAGGACCGCCGTTCGGCCATTGTCCCAGCAGACCGCGTAGCCGCGCGCCAGTACGGCCAGCGGACTCAGGGTGACGAGACGCGCCGCCAGTCCCTGCAGCCGGCCGTCGGCCTGGTGCTGCCGCCGGACGATGAGCTCGCGCAGGCGGGCTTCAGCGCTCACGAGCCGTGTGCGGACGCTGGAGAGACGGCTGCCAATCCCCGAGGCTTCGAGTCTTCGTCGCAACTCACGCGCCTGACGATCGTCGGTCGACAGCCGCTGACGGATCGAGGTCGCCAGCGCATGAGACAGTTCGGCAGCATGGCGTCCACGCATGGCCAGTCGTCCCGGCCATCCCGCCAGGCCCGGGCGGGCCGCGAGCTGATGGACGCGGCGGGCAAGAGACTGCAGACGTCCGTGCGCCGCCGATCGGAGCCGGCCCTCGAGTCGATCGATGCGTCCGCGGAGCTCATCCTTGGCCGCGACGACCATCTCGGCTGCCGCCGAGGGCGTGGCGGCACGCACGTCGGCCACGAAGTCGGCGATCGTGACATCGGTCTCGTGGCCGACAGCCGAGATCACGGGAACGGGCGAACGCGCGATGGCGCGCGCCACGGCCTCCTCGTTGAAGGCCCAGAGATCCTCGATCGACCCGCCGCCGCGTCCCACGATGATCACGTCCACGTCGTCGATGCGTCCGATCGCGTCGATGCCGTACGAGATCGCGTCAGCGGCGTTGTCGCCCTGCACGCGCGCCGGCCTGATGACGATCTGCGGATTGCCGTAGCGGCGAGTCAGGATGTTGATGATGTCGTGGAGGGCCGCGCCGTCGAGCGAGGTCACGATCCCGATTCTTCGGGGCAGGGCAGGGAGCGCGCGCTTGCGGGACGTGTCGAAGAGGCCCTCGGCCTGCAGCCTGGCGCGCAGCTGCTCGAAGGCGAGCTGACGCGCGCCAAACCCCTGCGGCTCCAGATGCTCGCAGACGAGCTGATACTCGCCCTTCGGCTCGTAGACGGAAACGCGGCCGCGCGCGATGACGCGAAGTCCGTCCTCCGGCTTGAACCGGAGGTATCGCAGCGCGGAGCGGAAGATCACGCCGCGGATCTGGGACGATCGGTCCTTCAGCGTGAAATAAAGGTGTCCGGTATTCCAGGGCCGGCAGTTCGACAGCTCGCCCTCGACCCACACTTCGAAGAAGCCGGCCTCGAGGTGGTCGCGAATCGTGACGTTCAGTTCCGTGACGGAGAACACTCGCCGGGCGGGTGGCGGCTCGTCGCGCTGGTCGTCCTCTTCCTCGAACGGTTGATCAAACAGGCTGCTCATCCTGCACGTCCGCCAGCTCCAGCAACTCGTCCTGCGAATAACTCAGGCGCTCGATGCCTCGCGCTTTCCCCGTCTCCTCGTCGGCATCGATGACGACGGCGTTCAGTCGCGGGTTCCCGGTGGCCGTTTCGAATCGCGTGGGCATGCTGGTCAGGAATCTGTTCAGCCCAGGCTCGATCTCGACGCCGATGACGGAGTCGTGCGGTCCGGTCATGCCCACGTCGGTCAGGTAGGCCGTGCCCTTCGGAAGAATCCGTTCGTCGGCGGTCTGCACATGGGTGTGGGTGCCGACGACTGCCGTCACGCGGCCGTCGAGGTGCCACCCCATCGCGATCTTCTCGGAGGTCGCCTCCGCGTGGAAGTCGACGAAGATGACGCGGCAGCGATTGCGCAGGGCCTCGATCTCACGAAGAACGACTGCAAAGGGATCGTCGAGCGGCTGCATGAAGACGCGGCCCATGACGTTGATCACGCCGATGCTCCGGCCGTCCGCCGTACGCGCGGCGTAACCGCCTCGTCCCGGAACGCCGGCCGGGAAATTGGCGGGCCGCAGCAGGCGGGCCTCAACGCCGATGTAGTCGAGGGCTTCCCGCTTGGCCCAGATGTGATTGCCGGACGTCATCACATCCACGCCCCAGGCGAGGAGCCGGTCGCCAATCTCGCGTGTGATCCCCGAGCCGGCCGCGGCGTTCTCGGCGTTCGCGATGACCAGGTCGATCTCGTGGTGATCTACCAGTCCGCTCAGTCCGACGCGTACGAGCTCGCGTCCGGGCTTGCCGACGATATCGCCGATGAAGAGGAGACGCATCAGGGCGCCTGCGTGATGGAGATGTCGATCGCGCGGCCACGGCGCTCTTTGACGCGTGGCAGCGTGATCCGGAGCTCCCCTTCGGTGAGCAGCGCGCTGGCTTTCGCCGTCTCGCACGCGACGGGGAGGCGGACAACGCGCGCAAAGCGGCCGAAGTCGCGTTCGACGAGGTGAAAGCTGGAGTCGCCCCCTCCTCGACGGGGACGCTTTTCACCGGCAATCAGCAGCAGCTGCCCGCGCGCGACGACACGCACGGCTTCGAGGCCGACACCGGGGAGGTCCAGGACGACCTCGAGGTCATTGTCTGTTTCGCGGACATCGATAGGTGGGGAACATTCGCCCGCCGGGAGTTCGCCCGGTTGTTCGAGCTCTCTGAAGATCCGCCGCACATCGTCGGCAAAGTCAGCGATGTCGGTCGTGCCGGTGGTGATGGTCTGGAATCGGGTGCGCACGGCCCATCATCGCATTGAACCGATTCCCTGAGGTGCTCCAGGGGTCTTCTCGGTCCTCGTGGTCTCCTGGGCGCCAGCGTGCGTGGGTGCTGGGGGGCTGGGGCTGGAGGGGAGAGCCTCGGAGTCGCGGTCCCGCAACGACGGAGGGCGCCCAGCTGAGGTAGAGACACCTCTGGCGCTCTGCCGCCGAGCAGTCCGAGCACCAAGAGGATCTAAAGGACCAGAAGGACCAAGGAGCCGAAGGCCAGGATGACATTTAGTGTATTACACGCATATATAATGCTTGACATGCACTCACGTATTCCGTATCATTCCCTTGTAGCGAGAAGTGGAGGAAGCGAATGCCAGGAAAGGTCATCGGTATCGACCTCGGAACGACGAACTCAGTGGTTGCCGTCATGGAAGGCGGGCAGCCTGAAGTCATCGTGAATCAGGAAGGCGCGCGTACCACGCCGTCGGTCGTTGGCCTGACCAAGGAAGGTGAGCGGCTGGTGGGGCAGGTGGCCAAGCGTCAGGCTGTCACGAATCCCGAGAACACCATTTTTTCCATCAAGCGGTTCATGGGCCGGACCTCCGACGAGGTGACCGGTGAGACTGCGCGGGTCCCCTACAAAGTTGGACGTGCGAGCAACGGCGACGCCCGGGTCGAGGCGCGAGGCAAGTCGTATTCGCCGCCCGAGATCTCGGCGATGGTGCTCCAGAAGCTCAAGAAGGCTGCCGAGGACCACCTGGGTGGCCCTGTCACCGACGCCGTGATCACCGTCCCTGCGTACTTCAATGACGCGCAGCGGCAGGCCACGAAGGACGCCGGCACGATCGCGGGGCTGAATGTCCTCCGCATCATCAACGAGCCGACGGCCGCGGCCCTCGCGTACGGCCTCGACAAGAAGAAGGACGAGACGATCGCCGTGTACGACTTCGGCGGCGGCACCTTCGACATCTCCGTGCTGGAGGTGGGGCAGGGTGTGGTCGAAGTGAAGGCGACCAATGGCGATACCCATCTGGGCGGCGACGACCTCGACGACCGGATCATCGAGTGGCTCGTCTCCGAGTTCCGCAAGAGCGACGGAATCGATCTCGCCAAGGATCGGATGGCGCTGCAGCGCCTGAAGGAAGGCGCGGAGAAGGCGAAGATCGAGCTCTCGACGGCGATGGAGACCGAGATCAATCTCCCGTTCGTCACGGCCGACCAGACCGGACCGAAGCACCTGCAGATCAAGCTCACGCGCGCGAAGCTCGAGGCGCTGGTCGACGACCTGCTGCAGCGCACGATGGCGCCGGTGCGCCAGGCGCTCGCAGACGCGGGTGTCGATCCCCGCAAGATCGACGAAGTCGTGCTCGTCGGCGGCTCGACGCGCATGCCGAAGGTGCAGCAGATGGTGCGCGAGTTCTTCGGGAAGGACCCGCACAAGGGCGTCAATCCCGACGAGGTGGTCGCGATTGGCGCGGCCGTGCAGGGCGGTGTGCTTGCCGGCGAGGTGAAGGACGTGCTGCTGCTCGACGTCACGCCGCTCTCGCTCGGCATCGAGACGCTGGGCGGGGTGATGACGGCGCTCATCACGCGCAATACGACGATCCCGACGCGCAAGAGCGAGGTGTTCTCGACGGCGACCGACAGCCAGACGAGCGTCGAAGTGCACGTGCTTCAAGGCGAGCGCCCGATGGCGCGCGACAATCGGACCCTCGGCAAGTTCCAGCTGGTGGGCCTCCCGCCGGCGCCGCGCGGCGTGCCGCAGATCGAAGTCGCGTTCGACATCGACGCCAACGGCATCGTCAACGTGACGGCGACCGACAGGGCGACGGGCAAGGAGCAGAAGATCACCATCAGCGGCTCGAGCGGCCTGTCGAAGGACGAGGTCGATCGCATGGTGAAGAACGCGCAGAGCCATGCGGCCGACGATCAGGCAAGACGCGAGCTCATCGACGCGCGCAACCAGGCCGACGCGTTTGCGTATCAGGTCGAAAGGACCCTGCAGGAGAACGGCGCGAAGGTGCCGCCTGCGGATCGTGCCGCGATCGAGGCGGCGATCAGCGACCTGCGCCGACTGGCGCAGGGTGACGACAAGGACGCCATCGTGAAGGCGACCGAGGTACTGCAGCGGCTGTCCCATCAGCTCGCCGAAGCCCTCTACAAGGCTGGAAGCGGCACAGGGCCGAACGCGCCCGGGGGCAGCCAGGGCGAGGGTGACGTCAAGGATGCCGAGGTGGTCGATGCGGAATACGCAGAGACCGCTTAGGTGAATCTGGTCACTTGGTCACTTGGTCATTTGGTCATTTGGTCATTTTTGGTCATTGGGATCGGAACTGACTGAGATGTCTTTGAATGAGGAGGAGATCGACCATGGCAATCGTTCGCTGGAATGATCCGTTTCGCGAGTTCACGCAGCTGCAGGACCGCATCAACCGCGTGTTCAACGACGCCTACGGCAGGAATGACGAAGGGCTGCTGACGTCGGGATCGTGGGTGCCGCCTGTCGACATCTATCAGAACGGCGATCAGGAGATCGTGCTGAAAGCCGAGCTGCCGGACATGACGCGCGAAGACATCGAGATCACGGTGGACAACGGCACGCTCACCATCAAGGGCGAGAAGAAGCTGGCCACCGAGGTCAAGGAAGAGCAGTTTCACCGGATTGAACGCCGCTACGGCACGTTCACGCGAAACTTCTCCCTGCCGCGCACGGTCGACGCCACCAAGGTGGCGGCTGACTATCGCAACGGCGTACTGACCGTTCGACTGCCGCTTCGCGAGGAAGCGAAGCCCCGGCAGATCAAGGTCGACGTCGCCGCCTGACACGACCGAGGGCCTCGCCTCCGCCATGCCGCGCGCTGGCGGGGCGGGGCTCTTTCGACTCGTCCTGCCGGCGTGCTACCCTTCTCCAACCATGGATGAACTGAACGACTTCACCGAGCCTCAGCCTGCTGACGGCCCGTTGATTCCGGCAGAGCCTCTGCCGCCGATCGAAAGCCGTTTTCTGTTCGTGGATGTCGCCGCGCTGCGCGCCAAGCAGCTGCGGAAAGGCGCCCGGCCGCGCTTCGAGCAGGATCACGCGACACCGGTCCTTCACAAGGCGGAACGCGTGGCAATGGAAGAGGTGCGCCGCGGTCTCGTGCTCTACGAGGTGCCGCCTCCGCCCGCTGTCGCTTCAGGAGAATCGGAATGAGCGGAGAAGTCATCGACCTCGTCGTGGGGGCGCTGCAGGGGCTCACCTTCAGCTCGGTTTTCGTGCTGGTGCTCTTCATTGGCTTCTGCATCGTGGTCGGGTTCACGAAGCTCAAGCCGACCGCTGGTGGCGCGGCCCGCGTCATCAAGAGCCTCGACGAGCGCATCAGCCACCAGCCGATGTCATACCTCAAGCCCGACGCTCCGCGCGGCCCCGCTGATCAGTTGCGCGCACCGGAGTTGCTCGAGCGCGCTTCCTGATCCGGTCATGTGGTCATCTCGTCATCCGATCATTGGACAGGTCGCGCGCGCGACTGCTTCCAATGACAGGATGACTTCGAATGACCAGATGACCAGATGACCAGATGACCAGATGACCAAATTCACGCAACGCTCTCAGGCTGCCAGCGCATGCCCAGATTGAGCAGGCGCTGGAGCAGCGCGTCGTAGGAAAGCCCCGCCTTTTCGGCTGACGCCGCAAAGTCCTCGCCCTTGGCAATCTGGGGATTCGGGTTCGCTTCGAGGACCCAGGCGTTCCCCGCGTCGTCCAGACGGAGATCGATTCGCGCAAAGCCGCTCAGTTCGAGCGCGCGATAGGCCCGCTTGCAGACGTGCTGGATGTCGTTGGCTCGAGCCTCCGGCAGGTCCTTCGCCAGACCGCTCTCGATCCCGTACTTCTTCTGGTACTTCATGGACCACTTCACACGGTCGGTCGCGATCCGCCTGGCCTCCTCCGGCATGTTCGTGAAGAACAACTCCCAGACCGGCAGGGCCTGCAGTGCCTGGTTTCCAAGGATGCCGACGTACAGCTCGCGTCCTTCCACGTACTGCTCCACGATGGCCGCGGTCCCGATGCACTCGTGGATGAAGCTGACCCGCACTTTCAGCTTCTCGTCGCTGTCCACGACGGAGGCCTGGGA
>JBFWPD010000134.1:0-8913 GCA_050250175.1 Vicinamibacterales bacterium | reverse complement strand
CGGTCACCCATTCGTCAGGCGGTTTCAGAAAAACGTACGTGTCTCCCATGTTGGGTCCCATAGGATCGGTCGCGATTTCAGGACGACCGATGCGGCTGACCACCTTCTCGACCTCCGGAAACTCCATGAGGATGGTTTCCAGTTCCGTCGTCATCTCCACCGCCTCGGTGAGTGAGACGCTCGGCAGCCGCACGGCGTTGATCGCCAGCGCACCCTCGTCCAGCTTTGGCAGGAACTCGGATCCGAGAAACGGGAAGATCGCGAGACAGACGACGACCAGGGCACCGGCCAGTGCCGCCGTGGTGATAGGACGCGAGGTCGTTCGGAGCAGCACCGGGGCGTACCACCTCTGCAGCCTTCGAACGATCGGGTTCTCGTCTCCAGCATGGCTGTCGTGCTCTCGTGGTGCAGGATTACTCGGTTCGCGCAGGAACATCCCGCAGAGCGCGGGAATCAGCGTCATGCTCAGGAGGAGCGCCGCTGCCAGTGCCAGAATGACCGTCAGCGCCATCGGCCGGAACATCGTGCCCTCGATGCCGGCGAGCGACAGGATCGGCAGGTACGCGGCCATGACGATGATCTCGCCGAAGAAGCTGGCGCGCCGAACTTCGAACGTGGCATTCGCGATGGTCTCGTGACGCTCAGGCACAGTCAGCGCTCGTCCGAGCGCCTGCCGGCGCTCCGCCAGGCGGCGCACCGAGTTCTCCACGATGATGACTGCCGCATCCACGATCAGACCGAAGTCGATCGCGCCAAGACTCATGAGATTGGCCGAGACGCCGAAGTACCACATGCCAAGGATGGCAATCAGCATCGACATCGGGATGGCGGACGACACGATGAGGCCGGCGCGCAGCTGCAGGAGGAAGAGGAACAACACCGCAACGACGACGATTCCGCCTTCGACCAAGTTCGTCACGGCGGTGCGAATCGTCCCTTCCACAAGCACGCTGCGGTCATAGAAGGGCTCGATCGCCATCCCAGGGGGCAACGCGCTCTCAATCTCCTCGAGGCGTTCGGCAACCCGCTCTGCAACGACCCTGCTGTTTTGGCCCTTCAGCAGCATGGCCACCCCAAGGACCGTCTCGCCTGTTCCATCCTCGGTCGCGGCTCCCTGCCTGATCTCGGACCCCAGACGCACGGTAGCCACCGATCCCACAAACACCGGCGTGCCGCCTGACGATGTCAGCACGACATTCGCGATATCCCGTTCGTCGCGGATGAGACCGACACCGCGGATAAGCTGCTGTTCCCCGCCATGCTCCAAATAGGCACCGCCGGTATTGGAGTTGTTCCGCTCCAACGCTTCGATCACGTGACGAACCGTCAGCCCATAGGCCGCCAGCCTGGAGGGGTCGATCAGGACTTCATACTGCAGTTCGTACCCGCCGAAGCTGTTCACTTCGATGACACCAGGAACCGTCCTGAGCTGCGGTTTAACGAACCAGTCGAGGGTGGTCCTCAGGTCTGTCAGCGAGTGACGGTGATCGGCTGTCGTATCAACTAAGGTGAACTGGTAGATCTCACCGAGACCTGTGGACACCGGCGCGAGTTCAGGGGTGACGCCAGGCGGAAAATCCCGCTGCGCGTCGATCAGGCGCTCGAGTACAAGTTGCCGCGCGAGATAAATGTCCAGCGACGGATCGAAGATGACCGTCACCTGAGAGAGTCCGAACTGTGACACCGACCGGATCTCTTCCTTGAAGGGCAGGCTGCTGAGGGCCACCTCGAGCGGCGCGGTCACGTACTGCTCCATTTCCTCCGGCGTGAACGCGGGTGCGACGCTGTTGATCTGCACCTGGTTGGTGGTGACGTCGGGAACGGCATCAATCGGCAGCTGAAAGGCTGCATAAACACCGAGCGCCCCAATGCCGAGCGTGACGCACACGACGAGCACGCGCCACCGGATGCTCCATTCGATGACTCGGGCAATCATGGCTGCCTACTCCTGTGCGTCATCGTCGTCATCGCCCAGCTCCCCGGCGAGCAATGCCGACTTCACTTTGAATGCCCCGCCGGTGACCACTGACTCGCCAGCCTCGAGCCCTTGCGTGATCTCGATCAGGTTGCCATCGGAGCGGCCAGTTTCCACTGGCCTCACGGCAAACTCCGTCTCTTCGACTTTGACAAACACCACCTGACGCCCGTCCAGGGTCTGAGCCGCTTCGGCCGGAATGGCGAGACCGGGCTGCTGGGCGTCCGTGGCGAGTTCGACTCTGGCAAACATGTCCAGTTTCAAAAGGCTGTTCGGGTTTGCGACTTCTACACGGACTGGGACGGTTCGCGAACGTGGATCCACGACGCCCCCCACAACAGCGACCTGTCCCGAGAAGCGTTCGTCCGGGTAGGCATCAACGCCGACTCGTGCCTGCGACCCCTCCCGCACCATGCCGAGATCCTTCTCGAACACCTGCGCCTGGACGTATACGCGGCTGATGTCCGCGACCGCAAACAGCTCGCTCGAAGAGTCCACGACGTCTCCGGGCGCAGCCGCGACCCGGATCACGATGCCCGAGAGCGGCGACCGGACGATCGCGATCGACGTTTGGTCAGCAGCGGCGCCCGCCGTCTCGAAGCGGCGCAATCTGGCCTCCATCCCGGCGATGGTGCTTTCCTGCGCTCGGATCGACGCTTCAATCTGCTGCTGCTCACCGACATTGGCGTCGTGCTCTCGCTGCGGCACCGCACCGATCTCGACCAGCCGTGCCGTCCGTTCTGCCTGGCGCGTCACAGTGGCCAGGTGCGCGCGGAGGCTGGCGAGTTGGGCCACGGCGGCATCGCGCTCCGCTGCTAGCTCGCCGGCTTCGACGTTGTCGAATCGGGCGAGCTCCGCGCCGCGCTCAACGCGGTCTCCGATCCTGGCGCGCACCTCCAGCACGCGGCCACGTGCCAGGGGCCGGACACGTGCGACGCGGCTTTCGATGGGTTGAACCGACCCCGCGACGGCCAACGAGATCGCCAATGACTCCTCTCGCACTTCAGCGACGCTGATGCCGAGCCGTTCCTGAACCTCGGCACTCACTTCGACGCGATCGCGCTCGGCATCGTCATCATCGTCATCAGCATCACTATCAGCATCGCCGGTGTTCGCGGACGGCTGTTCCCTGCGCTCGGCCTCTGCTTGATCTCCGACTGCCTGTTCCTGGGCCTCCTCCTCGGCAGCTTCGCGTCCGCCGCAGGAAGCGAGCAACGCACACACACCCAACACAACGAGCATTTGCATCTTCATGGCAGCTCCGTTCCAACGGCGCGTTCCAGATCCGCGGCGGCCTGAGCCAGCTCCGTTTCGGCGTCGACGTACGCGAGCCGTGTATCGAGCACTCGGCGCTGCTCGTTCAACACGTCGATCAGTCGCAGATGGCCAAGGGTGTACGCCTCGCGCATGACGTTCAGATTCTGTTGGTGCTGTTCCAAGACATTGCTCCGGAAGAGTTCTACCGCCTGATTCGCTGCCATCCACCGCGCGTACGCCGCTTCGACCTCCTGCGGCACCGCGACTTCCATGTACTCGCGGTGCAGTCGCGCCCCGGTGGCTCGCGCGAGTGCAGCGTCCACCGCGCCGCGATTACGCCCGGGAAGGAACAGCGGAATTGAGAGGCCCACCATGACGCGCTTGTCGCGATCGACAATCGGAGTCACCCTCCCTGACGCGGTTGTGGCGAACAGGTCCTCGAAGGCGTTTGTTTCGCGTGCCAACGTGACCGAGGCGGTGAGGTCAGGAATCCCTTCGGCGCGGACGAGTGCAAGTTCCGCCGCTGCCTGCTCCTCCGCGATGCGCGCCGCGCGGAGATCGGGACGCGTCGCGAGCGCCTGGACCTTCAGCGCCTCCAGAGCGACTGCTTCGGGGGCGCTCCGTCCCGGCGAATCTTCGACCGCTAACGGCTCGCTGCCGACGAACCCTACCACCCGGCGCAGATCCAGAAGGGCCGCCATCAGAGCCCCGCGGGAGGTGGCGAGCTGCGCCTCGATCCGAGCAACCTCGACACCCAGCAATTGGCCTTCGAGCGCAGCCGCGTCGCCTTCCTCGACCCGGGCTCGGGTGAGGCGAAGCGAATCTCGTCCCGTACCCATCATCTCCACGAACGCCGCTTGTCTGGCTTGGGCTGCCCGAACGTCTGCAACCTGCGCTTTGACCTGGAAGATGAGTTGCCGCGTCTGATCCGCGAGTTCGGCCTCCGCCGCAGCGACGGTCCCCTCTCCGATCGTCAGCCGCTTGCCCCGCTTCCCACCGAGCTCGATCGGCTGGTAGTAACTGAACGAGACGTCCTGGTCACCGCCGGATCCCACAGGTCTTCCCGTTCCGTAATCCACTTCCACAGTGGGGTTCGGGCGAACGCCGGCGCGGCGGAGCAATCCTCTGGCTTCCGCGACACGTTCGCGAGTCGCGAGCAGGTCGCGGTTGCTCTGGATCGCGAGCTGGACCAGCTCTGTGGTCGTGCGTGGTCGATCTTGCGCCTGTACGTGGATGGCGACGAGCAGCATCCAGAGTACGGGCGACGCGGACACTACGGCCTTCCGCATCACTACCTCCGAATTGAACAGTTGTCGGGCTGACGCCGAGACGCGGACGCGCTAGACGAGGGGTGGGTGGTAGACCGAAGGCTCGGGAGGCACCGGCCTGTCGACGCTGGGAGCCTCAGGCAACGTGACGCTCAAGCGCGATGGCTCGGGCAATGGGAACGTGCTCACGCGCACGAGACAGCAACAGAGGCAGTCGTCTGCGCTCACGTCTGACGAGTCATCACTCCCGCGCTCGGTCGCCGTGAACTGGCATGAACCTGGCGCCAACATCTGGCAGAACAGCGTTTCTGCGCCCGCCAGAAGAAGCAGGACCATCGCCGCCGCTTGCAACACTCGAGTGTTGAACATGCGCGGGGGTATACATATCAACTTCCTCGCGTGGTGTCGAGCCCAGGCTGACCAGGTTCGCCAAGCCGCGGTGGGACCGGCGAGACGCCGCGTAGGCGCCGCGAGAGGGCGCGCCATTGACGCGGCGCGGCGTCGAGATTGAGGAGCAGCCCGTAAAATGCGCCGCTGCATTACAGTCAAGACATGTCCGACCTGCCCATCGCCTGCTCGTTATCACCGGCTGCGCTGCAAGCCCGGCGCGAAGGGCTCCTGTCCGACTTGTTGCGACGAGCCGACACTCGCGAGGAACTGACAAACGGACATCGGCTGCAGTTCGCGGGGACCGACGACATGTTGACGACAGTCATCCGCGCCGTGCTGGCCGAGCGTCAGTGCTGCCGGTTCCTGCAGTTCACGATCGCCGTCGAGCCCGATGAAGGTCCAATCACGCTGGATCTCACGGGTCCTCCGGGCACGCGGGAGTTCATGGCGGCAATGCTCGAGCCATGACGGCCAATCTGACGTACTTCGCCGTCGCGGCGGTCTTCGAAATCGCCGGCTGCTTTGCGTTCTGGCTGTGGATCCGACGCGGCGGCGCCGCGTACGTAGCGGCGCTGGGCGTGATCAGCCTCATCGCGTTCGCTATCACCTTGACCCGTGTGGATTCAGCATTCGCCGGACGGGCGTACGCTGCCTATGGCGGAATCTATATCGCCGCGTCGCTCGTTTGGCTGTGGCTCGCAGAAGGACAGCGACCCACTTCAACGGATCTACTTGGTGCGGCGACTGCGTTGGCAGGGGCGCTGGTCATCATCGGCTTCGCGAACAGGACACCGTGACCAACCGAGGCACAACGCATGCCGCCGCTCGCCTGTTCAGGTCTGCATCCGGAAACAACCGGCTGGATCGAGATTCACCGGTGTCTACAGCCTCGCCCGGCGGAGAAGCTGCGCATTGAGCGCCACAATCACAGTGCTCGCGGACATCAACACCGCTGCGAAGGCGGGCGGAAGCAGAATGCCTTGGGACGCCAGCACACCCGCGGCGAGCGGAATGGCGAAGACGTTGTACCCAGCAGCCCACCAGAGGTTCTGAACCATCTTCCGATAGCTGGCGCGGCTGAGCGCGATGATTCGAGGCACGTCTCGCGGGTCGCTCCGGACGAGAACCACATCGCCCGCTTCCACAGCCACGTCCGTACCCGCGCCGATCGCAATCGCTACGTCGGCCGTGACGAGGGCCGGCGCGTCGTTGACGCCATCGCCGACCATGGCCACACGCTTGCCGCGGTCCTTCAGCTCCCTGATCTTGTCGACCTTGTCGCCCGGAAGCACTTCAGCAAAGACCGTGTCGATCCCGAGGTCAGCCGCGACGGCGTTGGCCACTGCTTTGGCATCGCCGGTTAGCATCACGACCTCGATCTGCTGAGAGTGCAGCCGTTCAATCGCTTCCCGCGATTCGGGCCGCACGGCGTCAGCGACGGCAAACGCGGCCATCGCCTTCGTGGACGTGAGCAGATAGACCGAGGCCTGTCCCCGGGAGGCCGCCCGGTCGGCGGCCTCTTTGACCCCTGCTGCCGGCGTGAGGTTGAGTCGTCGCAGCATCGCCGGGCCGCCCATGAAGAACTCGTTTCCATCAATCACGGCGCGCACGCCGTGGCCGGGAATCGCTTCGAACTCCGCGGCTCTCGGAACCGTCAGCTGCTGCTCCTCGGCGCTCTTGACGATGCCCTGCGCGATGGTGTGTTCCGAGTCGCGCTCGACGCCGGCGGCAATCCGAAGCGCCTCGGTCGGGTCGAGACTGCCATCGGTAGCGACGTCCACGACGCGGAACTCGCCGCGTGTGAGCGTGCCGGTCTTGTCGAACACGACCGTGGTCAGGTGCTGGGCCTCTTCGAGGCCTCGACGGTCGCGCACGAGCAGACCCGAGCGCGCCCCGAGGGTCGTGGAGATCGCGATCACCAGTGGAACGGCAAGGCCCAGCGCGTGCGGGCAGGCGATCACCAGCACCGACACGAGGCGTTCCACAGCGAATGCGCCAGGCGCCCCGACAAACAGCCAGGCCACGAGCGTCACGCCTCCAGCAGCAATGGCGACAATTGTCAGCAGGAATGCGGCGCGATCGGCAAGCGCCTGCGCGCGCGACCTTGAGGTCTGCGCCTGCTCCACGAGCCGCATGATGTTGGCGAGCGTTGTCCGCTCGCCCGTGCCGGTGATCTCGACGCGTAGCGATCCCGCTCCGTTCACGGTCCCCGCGATCACCTTGGCGCCCTCGATTTTCTGCACGGGCACCGATTCGCCGGTGATCATCGACTCGTTGACGTCGCTCTTCCCGTCACGGACCACGCCGTCGGCGGGAATGCTCGCGCCCGGGCGCACCAGCACCAGGTCTCCCTCGGCAAGCGCGGTGATCGAGACCTCCTCGATCCGATCGCCGACGATGCGTTGAGCGGTGCTCGGCAGGAGCCGCGCCAGCTCACGGAGTGCTCCGCTGGCCTGAAAGATCGAGCGCATTTCGATCCAGTGGCCGAGCAGCATGATGGTGACCAGCGTCGCCAGCTCCCACCAAAGCGCGTCGCCCTGATACCCCAGCGTCACGGCCAGGCTAAAGACGAATGCCACGCTGATGGCCAGCGAAATCAGCGTCATCATCCCCGGGAGACGGTCGCGCAGTTCGCGCGCTCCTCCCGCGAGGAACACCCAGCCGCCATACAGATAGACGGCCGTCCCGAAGAGCGGCGAAATGTAGGCGGCGCCAGGGAACGAAGGGGCGTCGAAGTTCAGCCACTGCTGAATCATCTCGCTCCACACGAGCGTTGGAATCGTGAGGGCAAGGGTGATCCAGAACCGATCGCGGAACATCTCGACGCTGTGGCCGGCGTGACGATCGCGCGCACCGTGGGCGTCGTGATCCGTCGCAGCGCTCGAAGGATGGGCGTGGCTGGCGGCTGACGCTCGCTCCGGGGGCTGCTCGGGCGGCCGGTGCTCGTGCTGACGCGGCTGGCGGTGCGCGTGCGAAGTGGAGTCCATCACGTACTCCGTGTGTCGGTCTATCGGTGAACGGGCTCCGCGACATCCGCGGGCGATTGGACCGGCATCGATTGCGCGACGTGATTCTGGTGGCCCATCTGCCCGCTCATCACCGCCGGACGAAGGTTGATGAAGATCGAGAACCCGACGGAGGCTCGATCTTCATAGAAGGGACGCAGTCCATCTGGAACAAGCGAGACGGACAGGCTCGCGCCGATGCCGGGCGTCATCGACGCGATCGTGCCGAACTGCCGCAAGTATCCGCCTTCGAGCTTGCCAAATGGTGAAGACGTTCTTCTCGAGGAGTTCAGGGAGCGCCAGATCGCCTCCCGTCTTCTCGATGATCTCTCCTCGGCCGAAGACCGTATTCTTCTGGTCGATTGCCAGACTCGTCTCGGCAAGAAACGCGTTCGTGCCGACGCCTTCCTCACGATTGCGACCCCAGGCAATCGTCGATGCCCAGAAGCGCTGTTCGCCGCCAGGCCGATGGTAGGTGGCTGAAGCCGTCAGGCGGTCCACATCAACGCGAGGGCCGCCAATCTCGTGCTGCTCCGCTTCGTTGAGACGGCCTCCTGAGAACTGCAATGCCCAGCGATCAGTAGGCAGCAGCCAAAAGCGGCCCGCGACCGAATCGAGCTGGTCGAGATCCCAGTCGTACCGGTCCTGGTCCGGCTCACGTCCATTGAATGCCGACACCTCGGCCTTCCAGCGCCGTTGAAACAGACCAACCGAGACGACGCCGAACGCGATGTGCGTGGAATCAAGCCAGTGGTGTGCTATGGGCGCCAGAGGGTTCGGCAGTGCCGATACACGATGCGGGTACGCGACCGGCCCCAGCGTTGGCTCGCCTGCAATCGCACCGTAGAGTTGATAGGCGAGCCGCGAGTTAATCTCGCGTTGATACTGCGCTCCCAGTTCCATGAACAGGTCGTGCGGGTGCTGTGCGTCATGGAGCGGTTCGCCGTCGCACAGCTCGCCGGTCGCCAACAGGATCGGATATCCGCAGCCCGGGATCGTCCACGGCTCGGCCGACAGC
>JBFWPD010000133.1:0-8933 GCA_050250175.1 Vicinamibacterales bacterium | reverse complement strand
GGAGCGAGAGCCGCGCATCATCCGGGCTCGGGGCTGGGTTGCCGCTCGGGTGGTTGTGCACCACGAGCAGCGCGGTCGTGCCCGGTGTGAGGCACGCAGGCACGAACACGTCGGGCAGTGAGATCGGCGTGCTCGAGCGCGTGCCTCGTGAGAGGACGTGCCAGGCGAGGAGACGGTGTTCGGTCGAGAGGCACGCGACGGCGAAGACCTCCACTGCCTCGCCGGCGAGGAGTGGTGCTAGCGTTTCGGCGGCGATGCGTGGATTACTCAAAGGGACCGCCGGGAGCCGGACGGTGTGACCCTGGTCATCGCGAAGCGTGCGGTACGCGCAGACGAACTCACGGACCCGAAGTCCGCGAGTGAGGCAGACATGTGGAACAGGCATGTTGCGTCTCCTTTCTGGCGGGAAGGGCGTGTCCCTGAGGGCACACGCCTCCCGGCCCGCAGCGGCGGTGTCCGCGACTGCGGGGCTCAGTGGGTGGATGTGCGGATGCGAGACGCCATCAACGACGGCCGAAGGCAGGTAAAGAGAGACGACGTCGCGCATCGCACACACCTCCGTTGAGCGCCTGGGCTCTGAGAGCGGAGGCTGCCGCGAGCGCGACGATCGTCGCGTGCGGGGGCACGGGCCGGTCTGAGACCGCGCCGTGCGACGTGAAGAGGGCCGTGTGAGCTAAGCTCACACGGCCGTCAGCCAGGGTCAGTTGACCGTGGCGATGAGACGACTGGCGGCCTGATCGAGGCTGAATCGAGCGTCCTGCCAGGGCGTGCGTTGACTGAGTCTCGTCAGCCCCTGCACGTATCCCCAGACGGATCGCGGATTCGCCTCGTGCGTTTCCGCCAGCGCGTACGCCTCTGCGGCCTGCTTCTGCGACAGATTGAGTCGCGTCGTGACCGCTTCGAGGACATCCTCGCGCGTCGGGCCGAGCTCCTGAGTGGTAACCCTCAGGAGCGTGGCGCGATCGTCGTCGAGGTTTGCGTCGAGGGCGTCTCGGACGGATCGCAGTGAGTCCGTCCACGCCTCGTGAATCGACGCGCCCACGTGCCGGCGCCGGAAACCGGCCAGGTGGGTAAAGCCCCAGATCAGATGATTCGCGCACACGGCGCGAAACAGGAAGAGATCCAAGGTCAGGGCGGCGGCGCCGACGTCGCTGTTCCGAAGGATGAACCCGCGAAACATACCAGCATGCGATCGATCGGTGGGATCGTCGAGGTTCCGATTGCCATCCACGAGGAAGAGGAACATGTCGCGATCTCCCAGGTAAGCGCCGGACGGTACCCGTTCAGCGCCGTAGACGCCGTCCTTGTATCCAAGCGGCAGGTGCCATGCTGGGTGGTCGGCCATGAGGTCGAGCACCCGCCCTGCCAACTCGTCGTGGTGGACCCGCGCGTACCTCTGAGAGGTGACCGCATGGACGGTCCACGGTTCGGCGCGGTCCACGAAGAGCTGATGCTCGTCGCGGTGCTGCCGGCCCAGCCCGTAGTTGATCGCGCTCGACGCGATCGACGCGGGCAGGGTTCGGAGGTATTTCGGCGGCGCGCCGGCTATGCCCGCGAGCTGCTCGAAGCTCCAATGGGTCAGCGCCGCGATGTCGCCGGACGGCCCGCGTAACGCTAGGCCGCCGTGGGTCGGCGCTTCCGTTCGAATCTGGTTCGTCTCGACGATCCGTTCTTCGGTCCGCTCGCGCCGTGCGCGTGCGGCCTCATACAGTGACGAGACGCTGGCGTACCGCTCGTCGGGTGGGCGTGACGCCCATTCCCTGTGCGCGGTGAACGCCGTGACTGCAGCGACACCAGTACTCTGCATCGTGTGCTCCTTTCTATGCCCTGAGGGACGTGAGTGAGGAGAAGCTCCGCGCCGCTGAACGAGCACGGAGGGCGTGACCGGAATGGTCACAAGAGAGAGGTTTGACGTCGCACCGACTGGCTACGTCGTCATCACTTTGCTCCTCCTTCAGGTTCGGGCATCGAGGAACACGACTCGGAAACACAGAACTCCCGGCGCAGCGTGAGCGGCCCGCGCTTCAGGAAGCCGAGGACCGTCACGACTCGAAGCCTGGGAGCGTCTCGATCCTCGGTCCAAGACAACACGCGTTCGCGGAGATAGACGCGCGCGTCAGGCACCGCTCTTTGAACCGCCTGTACGACGGTCCATTGCCCAGCAGTCGCATCGGTGAGGTAGCGGGTCGAGACATGAAGGGAGAGCTCCGAAACCGTCGCCGTGGCATAGGGCGGAAATGTGCGCAGATGCGCCTGAAGGCGGGCCACACCATCGGGCTGATACCGCGGGAGGTGGTCGACTGCGCGGAACGCTTCGTCGCTCATGGCCTCGACGGCCTCCTCGAGCGGAAGCACGCCGGCCGCGAGGCGAGCCCGCTGATCCGCCGTGCCGTTCTCGTTCGTCCAATCTCGCACCAGCCGTTGTTTTTCCGAGTAGGCCGAGTGGAATTCGACGATGGTCTGCTCCGCGCGTTGCCGGCGAGCGCGGAGGTCGGCATGGAATCTCCGGAGTGCCTCCAGCGGAACATCTCGCGCGATGCCGCGGTCGCGCTTCGCGTCGAACGCGAGCCGGCCGCGCTCGGTGGGGATGACGCAGCGCCGCACGGTAGGCGACGGGTGCACGAGCGCGCGCTGGGTCGTGTCTCGGAGAAACGATTCGGCGACCTGAGTCCGCCAGCTTTGCGTGACGTCTAGCCGTGCCGACTGATATGCGACGCCCTGCGCGTGATAGGCGGCCTCGAGCTCGTGATTGCGAGCGGCGTCCTGCAGCAGCGTGTCGACGGACGGCGGGGCGTCGTACACCGGTGACGCGTCGATCCGGACGACGCGCTGGTCGGGCCGCATCTCGAATCGAGGTCTGAGTCTCAGGAATGCGGTTCCGCCGTGGTCGACATGCACCAAGTGCATCCGAGAAGCGGGCATCCGAAAGGTCAGGCGCTGTCGGCGGCGGCCGTTTCCACCGGTCAACAACGACGCTCGCCGGCCCGCCACCGAAAGGTGGAAGATGGCCCTCACTCGCAGCGTCTGGGGCGATGTGCTCGACGATGGGCCGAGCACGTGCAGCCGGGCGTCGGATCGGTGGGCGGCAGGATTCAGCGCGGTGTCCATGCGGTCCTCACGAATGCATCAAGCATGTTCGAGCTTCACGCGTCTTTTCAGGTGGCGACCCCACCCAGCGCCTGAGGCCGTCTGGGTGGGTCTGTCGCCGGAGACCCGGACGGTCGCATAATGCCGACCGTCCGGGCGAGTCCATGAGGTCAGTCGGTTTGGGCCTCGCTAGCGCTGAACGCCTCGAGGATCAGATCCCGAACCGCCTCCTGCGCGCTGACATCCCCATTCAGGGGGCGCAGCAACGCGAAACTCCGACGTTCTCCGTTCACGGAGTACTGTCGGGCCGGAAACGTAACGTTGCGGCCCCCGCCGCTGCGACGTTCCCAGACTGAGAAGCCGATGAGCTTCATTCCGCTGAGCGGACCAGCCTCGGCTTCGAAGATCACTTCCGCATCCGCGAGCTTCCCTGGGGGCTTGCCCTCGGTGTTCGGAATGATCCGGACAGACACGACCTCTGCGTTCTGGTTGGACATAAAGTCCTCCTGGGGGCACCGTTTGTCTGAGACCAGCGGTGCGGGTGAAGTCCGGCGGTTCCTGAGGACACCGCGGACGAGGGAGGACGCACGATCCTTGAAGGCTCGTGCGTGGTGACGGATAGAGCCGTCGACGTACCCCTATGAACGCAGGAATTGGACGAAACCTGACAGGTGCCCGCAATTTTCTTTTCGCGAGGCAGGTGCACGGTCGGGTAGGCGTCAGCCGATTTTCAGGCGCTGAAGGGCGCGACCCCGCCGAAAACAGGGCGAACAGTACGCGAGGTGGTGGTACCCAGGGTCGCCCATTGGTCGGCGGCGGTCCGCGAGTTCGATCAGTTCGGCCTCCGAGCAACATCCGACGCGTTCGGGGTTCGGGTTGCCAAAGCCGAAGAGGATGTCCATCTCGTCTTCTGCTTGAAAGCCGTCTGGCCCCTCGGCGAGCCACTCCGGCGGAATGTCCAACCTCTTCAGCACACGTCGCGAGATCTGGCGTTGGACCCAATTGACCGGTCGGTCCGGGAGCAAGTGAGCGACGCGCGCCAGCATCAGGTCACCGATCGAATACATGTCGAGCACATTCATGGCAACGCTCCAATCGCTGCGCGCCGAACCATAGCGGCGTTTCGCAGCGAAACGAAAGAGGGCGCCCCTACAACAACCCTCCGATTGGTTCACGTCCATACCGAGCCGCGCGACGGAGCTTGTCGAGCAGTTCGGCTTCTGACCATGGCGGCTGACACCGCGCGTTCCACTCGATTAGCACCCGGAGCGCCTGCTCGCCATCGAGCTCAAACCCTCGCGTGAGCCGGCAGCAAACACGGAACGTGTGAACGTCGCCATGCTGGCCGGCAATTGCCGGCGGCACCGATGCGAGGTACCGCTTCGCTCGTTCGATGATCGGCAGATCGAATCCGCGAGGCGCATGCGGCTCGTTCGATTGAGGCCGTGAGCTTGTTTCCTTCAGCGGCGGAAAGTCGCCTGGTCGGTAGCGGACGCCCACGCTCCGGTACTGGATCGTCACGAGATGGGGCTGGGCTCGCTTATGGCTGAAGAATCCCGGTAATCGTGTGTTCTGCGTGACCGGCGTCGCCGCAGGATCGGTGTGCAGCTCGCTGGCGAGCTGCTTCTGCAAACGCTCCACCAATTGATGGTCAAAGCCGGTGACTCGCCAGAACAGATGGACTCGATTCGGCGAAGAGTGTAGAACGTAGCTCGGGTTCGGGAGGTCCTGGCGTGCGTCTACTTGGGAGATCAGCTCAGCGCCGTCATGGTCGGCATCGAGGAAGACGTGTCGAATCGCGCCGATCGAATCGCGCGTCCGCGACCGGCGCCCTGAGGCTATCGCGTTCACGCTCACGAAAACGTTGTACTTGCGGGAATTCATCGTCAACAGCCATCGCTGAAAGCGTTCGCTCTGGATCCAGGACACGGGTCCCACGCGCTGGGCGACGCCACCGGTGTCGTACGACTTCAGGAATATGGCGACCCAGTCCTCTGGTTCGAAAACGGTCGTCAGGAACCGGATTGGCGCGACACGATCGACTCCAGCCATTGGCAGCGTTCACGTCCAGGCCGGGCGCTATGCACGACCCTTTCTTCAATGAACGCAAAAACGGCCGGAAACCTGTCATGCCCAGCCGAGCGCCGACGAGACAGGCTCTCGCGTCGGCGACGATGCATCAACGCGATGGTTGTTGAGGGCGAGGAAAGGAGACAATCGCCCCCCGCGTCAGTTGCCTCTTCGCTGCAGCGCCGGCCGGCAGTTCCAGTACCGCAAGAGACTCCGTAGTTTCCGAAGGCTCGTATAACGGGCACGGTTCCACGCCACACGGAGGAACATTCGAGAGCACGTCGAGGACGCGTCCGTCGCGATCAAGCCAGACAAGGTCAAGTGTGAATCGCATTCCCGCCATCCAGATCGGGTGTCTGCCGGGCTCGTCCCACTTCAGCAGCAGCCCATCGATGTCGCGCAGTTCCTCACGATTCGAAAGACCGACGGACCGAGTTGCTGGCGTGTCGGCGATCGCCACCACAATCGTTCCGCCAGCAGTGTTGATCTGGCTGAGGCGCAGGTCCCGTTCTTCGGTGAAGGCCAAGAATGCTGCGGCACCGAGGGCAGCGCCCAGCGTTACACCGACAACAGGCCGGAGGGACAGCTTCGTACGCACTTCATTAACGGATCGAGGGCGAGATTACCCCTTGGTCAGCACCACTCGACCAGTGAAAGTCGCCAGCTGACAATCAGTGCCTGTGAAGTCCGCCTCGATTCGGGTGGCTTCCGCGGTGCCGACGCTCCCGAACGTTCCGCGACAGCCGCGTGGTGAATTGAACTCGCCGTGAGTGCTGATCTGCGTTGGCGGCGTGTTGCCTGGCGACAGCGCCGTCGATCCCGTCGTCTCCATCGTGAGCCACGGATGCGTCGATCGAATCGTCGCGCGGAGCGACTGCATGTTCGTCTGTGGCACCACCTCGAACGTCCACGTCATGTCGCCGGTCATCGGAGGCGGTGGATTCGGGTCGCCTGGATTCACCTGAATCGTGACGGTGCCGCGCCAGGTGCCAGTCAGAAACGAGGTCTGACCCGACGGTCCGGTCGGCGTGGACTCACGCCCGCAACTTGCGAGCGCGGTGGCAACAAGAATCGCGATCGCGTGCTTCGCGGGTCTCGTCATACCGTCGCTCCTTCCTGGACCATGACTTCCGACGGCCATGGCTCCACAACGAATCGATCGACCTGCGAATCGTAACCCCGTACGCGGACGACTTCGGTGACGACGCGCCTCGCGTCCAGCCGAGCTAGATGCACCACCAGATGGATCGCAAGTGTGATGGCTTCTCGCGTGCTTCGATGTGGCAAGCCTACGTTTGCCGTGAGCACACAATGCGCGAGCCTTGTCAGCGCCTGCTCGGCGTTGTTAGCGTGAATCGTGGTGAGGCTGCCAAGGTGTCCAGTGTTCAGAGCCTGGAGAAGATCGAAGGCCTCCGGACCCCGCACCTCGCCAACGAGGATCCGGTCCGGACGGTGCCGCAGCGTCGCCCGCACCAGGTCGGCGATCGTCACCGCCGGCATCGGCTCCTCCTGGCCGAGCGGCGCCTGCGCTCGTCGCGCCTCGAACCGCACGAGATTGGGCTTGTCGATCAGGATCTCCGATGTCTCCTCGATCAACACGATGCGGTCCTCCGGTGGAATCGTCTGCGCGACGGCGTTGAGTAGCGTCGTCTTGCCTGTGCCGGTCCCGCCGGAAATGAGGATATTGTGGCGGGCGTCCACAGCCGCACGAAGAGCGTCAGCAAGCGCGCTCGTCAACGTCCCAACGGCGACAAGGTCGGCCAGCGTGAAGCGGTGCGTGAACTTCCGGACCGTGAGCGTCGGTCCATCAACGGCGCACGGCGGGAACATCGCGGCCACGCGCGAGCCGTCCTCAAGGCGGGCGTCGAGCATCGGCTGACGCTCGGAGATCTCGTCGCCGCAGGCACGCGCGATGTTCTTGATCGCTACGGTGAGATTCCGGACCTCGAGTGTTCGATCGGTGACCGCCTCGATGCACCCGCGCCGCTCGACGAACACGCACCGGCCTCCGGCGTTCACCATCACTTCCGTGATGGCTGGATCGACCAGGAGATCCTCGATCGGCTTCAGGAACGGCAGGATGCGATCCAAGCTGCTCATATCGCGCCTCGTTCGAGATGTTCGAAGTAGCTGGTCTGCACGTCGAGGTAGTGCGGCTTCAGATAGCAGTACTGCGCCGTGAGCGGGTTGATACCGTCATAGGGCAGGGCGATCGCTTGCGCGTTCTGGAGCTGCGTAAACACGCGCGGCGAGAAGATGTATTCGTGATGCGGCGCATAGCTCTTGCTTGCGCTGAGAGACTGTTTCCCGGACGTGGGTCGACCAGTGAGCAGCGAGATGTACGCGTCGCGCCCGGACTCCGAGACGCTGTAGTGCGCCTTGAGGCGATCTCGCCGCCCACAGAGCTCCGCGGCATTGCGAGCCGTGAACTCGTTGCTGGTGGCCAGGAACAGCTTCGTGCGGAAACACTGGAGCAACGTGCGCCAGCTCTCGTCGCCCGGCAGCGCTGAGCGAAGCGAGCTGATGCTCTGCGTGGCCACAATCGGAATCAGCCGCGCCTGACGCGACAGTGCGAACGTGCGCTCGTCGCCGGTCGGATCCGTTTCGCCGACGGTGGCGAAGGCATGGTATTCGTCGCAGACGAAGAGCAGGTCACGCCACGTGCGCTGCGGCTGCGCCGTGATCTGCGGGATGCGCTGGAGCACAGCGCGCTGGAAATCCAGCTTCAACATCACGCCCAAAATCCGCGCGAGACCCGGGTTCATTCCGATCGGAAAGTTGAGCGCCAGGACCTTACCGCTCTCGAGCAGCGCATCGATTGCTTGCAGCGGCTTCGGTTCGCCGGCCGGCGGATCCTCTGTGTATGCACTTCGCGGAGGGCAGAACGCGCGATGCACGGCGGGACTGTCGTCGAACAGCGATAGGAACACGACAACGCCTTCGACGATGGACGATCGCAGTCGTCCATCGAGTCGACTCCAGCCGTGCAGATACCAGCGTTCGACCGCTTCGAGCTGGTGCTTGCGAGCGGCCCACCCGGCACCTTTCGGCTTCCGGACTTCGTACGCCACCTCACGCGCAGCCAGGAACGTCTCGAGGCCAGCTTCGTACGGATGCGCCATGTGATCCGAATCGTCGGCGAACCAATGCGTCCACGGCTTCTGGATGCAATCTGCACGATAGTCGCCTTCACGAATCACAAGGACGTCGGGCGGTGATGAGAGGTCGGCCTTGAGTCGGCGGATGTCCCGATCGATCTGCTGATCGTCCAGGATGTAGCGATAGACCTCGGAGAACGTGGTGTAGCCGTCGCTGATGCGTCGCAGCAGGATCACGAACTTGAGCAAGTCGGTGTACGCCTGCTGCCAGAACGGCTCCTTCGACCGGCCGAACAGGTTGTTCAGGAGCGTCGCCACGGCATACGCGACGGCGTAGGGGTCGAGTTCGTTGTGCAGCGGGTTGTAGCAAACGCCTGTGTCGAGCCCGATCTCGACGTAATCCGACTCGCGTCCCGTCCGGCGAAGCATTGATCGGACCTGGCCGCAGAAATCACCCTTCACTTCCAGGACAAGGCCGCCAAGTTTGCGTGCGGGATCGCCGGCCTTCCACCCGAGGAGCTGGTCGACATACGGGTACATGCAGGCGGACGTCTTGCCGGTTCCGACCGCGCCCAGGATCATGACCCCGGTGTAGAGGCCCCGCTGCGGGATCGTCAGCCATTCAGGACGCGCCGCCGGTCCAGGAGTGGTGTGATTGTGCGTCTCGCCAAGAACGAG
>JBFWPD010000132.1:0-8940 GCA_050250175.1 Vicinamibacterales bacterium | reverse complement strand
GTTCGCCTTCGTCGAAAACGACCGCCGGGTACTTGAACAGGAACCGGAAGACGAAATCGAACACAAGTGCATTCTACTGGAGTACGTGCACCGAAAGCGGCGGCCGCGCCCGGTCTTCAGGCTCAGGCGGCCGCCGCTCAATCCCGACAGAATTCAGTGGCTTGTAGGGCGTCGCAGCCCGGTTCCGACCGTTGCCGTCCTTGAAGGCGAATCGCTCGCGGGGAACGACTCGACCGACGCCTCCTCAATCGGATCGACTTGCATCCGCCAGCGGCGGAAGGCCGCCATGGCTTTCTGCCGGAGGATTTCGACTCCCTGCGGGTTGCCCGCGGCCCACGCGGCGGCGCCGGCCCCGACGCCCGCGGCGAGCGCACCGCGCCAGCGGCGTCCGGCGATGGCACGCGCGGCGATCAGGCTGGCCACGGTGCCGAGCACCAGGGGCAGCGCGGCCTTGCGCCGAGCTTCGCGATCGGTGCGGGTCCAGACATCTTCATCCGACCGATGCGTTGAAAGGTTGAGATCGCCCGTCCGGGCGCTTGCAGTATCCGGCGTGAAACTCATGAATGCCTCCTGAAGCCTTTCGCTACACCCTGCTGCAGCCTTAATTGCACGGTGTCGGCATTCTTTGCGCGACGACCGCCGGCTCAACCTTTCACTACGCAAGATCCGGGGCTTTTTCCCTCGAAAGAATCACACGCCGGACCTCCTGCCGACTTGGCATCGCCGTTGCTCTATGCCGGTATAGCTATTCCGCGCCGGCGCGGGAGTCAACGCCTCACTCGAGGAGCAACCCACGCCGCCACGCCCGCCAATCCCCGGGCGGTCGACCTACGGTCGCCGCCCGCGGCCGAACCACTCGACACGAAGGCACGAAGAAAAGCGCACGAAGGCACGAAGTACGTACGCACAAAAACACACGAAAGCAGTCACGAAGCTCACGAAACCAAGACACGAAACTCACGAAAACCAAGACACAGAAACCCGCGAGAGCAAGGCAGGAAGCTCGGGAAGAGGCGAAGGCTCCGATTTGCGCGCATAATCGGCGTCGCGGCGGACGCGTGAGTGCGTGAAGCGGATCGCGCATAGTCCCAAATTCCCGAATTCCCCAATCCCAATTACCAAATTCAAAGACTCAGATGCCCCGAGTTCTAGTGGCCACCACCAATCCCGACAAGGTCCGCGAGATTCGCGCGATTCTTGGCGATGCATACGATCTGATGACGCTGGGTGACGTGCCGCCAGTCACAGCGCCTGAGGAGACGGGAAGGACGTTCGCCGAGAACGCGCGGCTCAAAGCACGTTACTACGCCACTGCCACTGGTCTTATGACGCTCGCCGAGGACTCAGGGCTGGAAGTGGATGCACTCGGCGGCGCGCCAGGTGTCGAGTCGGCGCGCTACGGTGGCGAGAACGCCTGCTACGAACAGAAGTTCAAGATGTTGTACGACGCGCTCGCCGCAGCGGGCTCGGCCGATCGGAGCGCCCGATTCGTCTGCGCCGTCGCCATCGCCGACGGCGACGTGATCGTCGCCGAATCACGCGGGACGATCGAAGGGGAAGTGGCGCCGGAGCCACGCGGAGAGGGGGGATTCGGTTACGACCCGATCTTCTATTGCCCGCCTTTTGGCTGCACGCTCGCCGAAGCGGGTCTCCGGAAGCACGAGGTCAGCCACCGCGCCGCGGCGATGACGTGCATCCGCGCGTTTCTCGATCGTCGCGACTGATCTGTTTCTCGGTCCCGTGCCGATCGAGCTGCAACGGTCGGGAAGCGCGCACCAGCGCGCTCACTTGCGAAGGAAGTTCCCGACGATCGCCTTCTGTTTTTCGATGAGCTCGGCGATTCCCTTGTCCGCAAGTGACAGAAGAGCGTCGAGCGCCTGGCGGTCGAATGGCTGGCTCTCGGCAGTGCCCTGCACCTCGATGAACTTCCCGTTGCCGGTCTTGACGATGTTCATGTCCACCTCGGCGCGCGAGTCGTCGTCGTACGCGAGGTCGAGGAGCGGTTCGCCGTCCACGATGCCGACGCTGACGGCAGCGACGTAGTCGTTGAGCGGGATCGCCCGGAAGATCTCACGCTGCCGGAGCTTGTCGCACGCGAGCGCCAGGGCGACGAACGCGCCGGTGATCGACGCCGTGCGGGTGCCGCCGTCGGCCTGGATCACGTCGCAGTCGATCCAGATCGTGCGCTCGCCCAGGGCCGACAGCACCGCGACGGATCGGAGCGATCGGCCAATCAGGCGCTGAATTTCCTGCGTGCGGCCGCCCACCTTGCCCGCGCTCGCCTCGCGCGTCGTTCGGGTGCTCGTGGCGCGCGGCAGCATGCCGTACTCGGCGGTGATCCATCCCTTGCCGGTGTTCCGCAGGAAGGGAGGGACGCGGTCTTCGACGCTTGCGGTGCAAATCACGCGAGTGCGTCCCGCTTCAATCAGCGCGGAGCCTTCGGCGTGAGGAAGATAGTTGGGAGTGATGACGATGTCGCGGAGCTGGTCGGCCGGTCGCTGGTCTGAGCGCATGCGAAGCTAATCAATCCAATCGGGATTTGGCGTGAAGGGGCGCCGGAGGTTGACGTGGCCGGCCAGCGTATCCACTTCGCGGCCGTCCACGAGGATCTGAACAGAAGTCACCGCCGGCAGATTCTCGGTCAGGGCGTGCACGATGGCGTACACCGTCAGCAGTTCGGCGATCGACCCGCCGGGATGGCCGGTGATCACTTCGCTGCTGAGATCGACGTACGCTTCTCCCTGCGGAGTGAGGAAGAGCGCGCGCAGCGTCGTGCCCGCCGGAATTGGCGACACGAGCGGCGATTCAGGCGTCGCGATCTGTGCGCGGACGATCTCGCGCGCCTGGTCAGCGGCGTCGGCCGCAAACGCCACATCGCGTTCGAGTCCGACGAGTCCGCGACCGTGATCGGCAACGTAGAAAATCCGCGCGGCGATCTTCCGCGAGGGGTCGACAGTGCTCGCCGTCGCGGCGGGATTCGCAGGCTCCGCGGCCGATGCGGATTCCAGCGACGTTGACTCGCTGTTGTCTCCGCCGATGAGCGAGACGAGCAGCCAGATCACCAGAACGCCGGCGAGCGCGAGTCCCGCGATGACGACGCCCGAGGGCGTCTGGAAGCGCGTGACCTTCGTCCGCGTGAAGCGTCGCGCTGTCAACGCTCGCCTTCGCCGGCGCTCAGCAGAGCGCGGAACTCCAGTAGGGCCTCGAAGAGCGCCTGGGCGACAGCGCCCTGGAACTGTCCGCCACCGACCACTGCGGCCTGCTCCGGATTCGTGAGATAGCCCACCTCGACGACCACCGCGGGCATGTTGGCGGCTTCGAGGACGCGCAGCGGCTCCGCGCCGAGCGGACGCGCGTCGAGTGGCACCCGGCCGTCGAGGTGCCTGGCGATCATCGCAGCCAGTTCAGTCGATCGGTCCACGTGCCGCACCTGGGCGACGTCCCACAGCACGAGATCGATGTCGCGGACGCGGCCGCCGACGACGGGGAGCCGTTCCGAGGCAAGGCTCGCGCGCGCGCGCTCCGCTTCGCTGAACTTCGCGGTGCGCACGGACGCGCCTGACGCGCCGGCACGAGGCGACGCGTTCACGTGCAGGCTGAGGAACACGTCAGCCTTGTTGTTGTTTGCGACGGCTGTCCGGCGATCGAGCGGTATCGATCGATCGTCGTCTCGAGTGAGGAGCACGCGGATTCCAAGACGTGCCTCGATGACAGCCTTCAGCCGCTGCGCGATCGCGAGCGTCACGTCCTTCTCGAGCGTCCCGTTCCCTCCCTGGACGCCGAGGTCCTCGCCTCCATGGCCCGGATCGATGACGACCGTGCTCAGCGGCACGACAGGATCGCCGAAGTTCGGCAGCGCGCCTGTCGGCGGAGGGGGCGCGGGACCGAGGCTCGCGGATGGATCGGCGGGTGCCGGATCCACGGCGGCGTTCAGCGCGAGCAGATCGATCACGCGCCGCGGACTGTCGGCCGCCTGCTGGTCCGGCCGGTACGCGGCGAAGCGCGGACCGAGGTCGATCAGCAGCGTGACTGCATCCGGCATCCGGATCTCGCGCACGAAGCCCGTTGGCAGCGCATCGGGAAAGGAAATGTCCAGCGCATCGGCGTCGAACCGGACCGTCAGCGTGTTGGCGTCCTGCGTGATCGTGGTTGCAGTGCGCGGCGTGGTGTCGATGGTCAGGCGCGCCGCGTTGTCGAGTGGCTGCTGGCCGACGACCACGCGAGGAACGCGGAGGGTTCCGAGCACGAGCAGATGCGATCCGGGCCGCAGATCCATGCGGACGTCGTGGATCACGGCGAGTGCACGGCTGATGAATTCGAGCGGCACGACGATGCGTCCGGACGATCGTGCGGGCGCGGCCGGCAGGGAAATGAGCCGGCCCGCGACAGACGCGAGCGGCTGGCTCGGATTGAGAACGATGGTGTTGGCCCGGTACGAGACGGTGATGGCGCCCGCCTCTTCGCGGACGGAGAGCCCGAATGCCGTGGCGAGATCGTCGAGCGCGACGAACTCGCGGCCGTTGAGGGCGACGAGCGGAAGCGTGCGGCGTCCGTCTGCCGAGAGCAGTGTGAGCGACGGCGCCTGAGCCGCAACGCGCGCGATGATCAGGAAGAGGAGACCAACCGCGGCCCCGAAGGAAGCGGCCCTGAAGAGGGTGAAAGCCCGACGGTCAGTCAAATGCGCAATCTCAGAACGCAATTGTACAGGCTACAGACTTCAGGCTACAGGCTTCAGGCGAATCTCAGGTCAACAAGGTGCATTCGTTGGGGCTTGTCGAAACCCTGCTCGAAATCGTAATGACGGGCTGAAGGGCTTGCCCGAAGCCTGGAGCCCGTAGCCTGAAGCCTACGCGTGGGCGCCTACGCGCGCTCGAAGAGCGCGGCCGCTCCCTGCCCGCCACCAACGCACATCGTCACGATGCCGTAACGTCCCTTGCGGCGCTGAAGCTCGCTGGCAATCGTGCCGACGAGGCGCGAGCCGGTCATGCCGAACGGATGACCGATCGCGATCGATCCGCCGTTGGGGTTCAGGCGGTCCATCGGAATGCCGAGCCTGTCGCGGCAATAAACAACCTGTGAGGCGAACGCTTCGTTGAGCTCCCAGACGTCGATGTCGTCGACCTTCAGCCCATGCTTCGCGAGCAGCTTCGGTACGGCGAAGACCGGACCGATGCCCATCTCGTCGGGCTCACAGCCGGCGACGGCGTAACCGCGGAATACCAGCAGCGGCTGAAGGTTGAGCGCGCTCGCCCGGTCACTCGACATCACGAGGGTCGCGGAGGCGCCGTCGGAGAGTTGTGAAGAGTTGCCCGCCGTCACCGTGCCGTGTCCGCTCGTCGTGTCGAAGACCGGCCGCAGCTTGAGGAGGCCTTCGAGCGTCGTGTCCGGGCGGTTGCACTCGTCGCGCTCAACCAGGACCTCCTCCTCGCTGACCACGGCACCCGTCTGCTTGTCGAGGACCGCGCGGCGGACCGCCATCGGTGCAATTTCCGCCCTGAAGAAACCGTCAGCCTGCGCACGGGCAGTCCGCTTCTGACTCTCGAGCGAGAGCTCGTCCTGCGTTTCGCGCGTCACGCTGTACCGCCTTGCCACGATCTCCGCCGTCTCGCCCATCGCGAGATACAGGCTTGGCTTGTGCTCCAGCAGCCAGGGATTCGGCGAGCGATCCGGTTCCATCATCGTGATCGACTCGACACCGCCGCCGATGGCCACGTCCACGCCTTCGAGCAACACCATGTGCGAAGCCTGAACGACCGCCTGCAGTCCCGAGTTGCAGTAGCGGTTCACGGTCACGGCCGCGGTGGTGACCGGCAGGCCTGCGCGCAGCGTCGCGACGCGCGCGACATTGTGCCCCGACGGGCCATGGGGCTGGCCGCAGCCCAGGATCACATCCTGGACCTCCGCGGGATCGAGTCCGGGGGCCTTTCCGAGCACATGGCGGATCGCGTGGGCGGCCAGGTCGTCGGGCCGGGTCCGGTTGAAGGATCCGCGGTGAGACTTCGCAAGAGGTGTGCGGGAACTTGCAACGATGACGGCTTCGCGCATGGGTAACCTGATCGAATTGTGGCACGATCTCCACGTGCCAATGCGAATCGGACGTCGCGCCCGGTCAGCGATACTCGCCCTGTGCGCCGTTGGGTGCGCTTCGCCCGCATTCGCCGACTCCTCGAAGCTCGTCACGACTCCGGACGCGTTTCTCGCCGGGTGCCGCGCCGACATTGCCGCGGCCAGGAAGGCCATCGACCAGTTCAAGGCGGCGGGCCCCGGCCGGTCTGCGGTCGAGACGCTTGATCTTTATGACGATGGGCGCGCGCTTCTTGCTGATGCCGGCGCCCGCGCGAATCTCACATGGGGCGTGCATCCCGACGAGGCCATGCGCAACGCAGGCATCGACTGCGAGAGCGAGGTCGAAGCGGCGACCACGGAGCTGTCGCTCGATCGTGCGCTGTATGACGCGCTCGCGCGCCTCGACGTGTCGCAGGCAGAGGCGCCGGTGCGTCACTACGTGGAGCGCACGCTGGCAGAGTATCGACGGAACGGCGTCGATCGCGACGAGGCGACGCGCGATCGGCTCCGGCGGCTGCGCGACGAGATGGTCACGCTCGGCCAGCAGTTCGAGAGCAACGTCGCCTCCGACGTCCGCACGCTGGCGATTGCCCCTCGAGAGCTGGCCGGACTGCCCGACGACTTCGCCCGCGCCCATCCGCCCGGGCCGGACGGCAAGGTCTCGATTACGACGAACGCCACCGATTACGCGCCATTCCTGACATACGCGACGAGCGCGACCGCGCGCGAAGCGCTGTGGAAACTGAATCGTCAGCGCGGGCACCCGGCGAATCTCGAAGTGCTGCGCCGCCTCCTCGCCGTGCGGTACGAGTTCGCCCGGCTGCTGGGGTTCGATACCTGGGCCGACTACATCACGGACGACAAGATGATCGGAAACGCGGCAAGCGTCGCCGCGTTCATCACGAAGATCTCGGAGGCCGCTGACGCGCGGATGCGCTCCGACTACGACGAGGTCCTCGACCAGAAGCGCCGCGAGATTCCCGGCGCGACCGCCGTGGACGCCTGGGACAGCGCCTTCTACCAGGAGCAGGTGAAGGCCGCGGCGTACGACTTCGATTCGCAGCTTCTACGACCCTATTTCGAGTACTCGCGCGTGAAGCAGGGCGTCATGGACTTGACCAGCCGGATGTTCGGCATCACGTACCGCCGCGTGACGGATGCTGTCGTCTGGCACGAGGATGTC
Organism: Vicinamibacterales bacterium; assembly: GCA_050250175.1. Taxonomy (GTDB): domain Bacteria; phylum Acidobacteriota; class Vicinamibacteria; order Vicinamibacterales; family CAVVIG01; genus JBFWPD01. The sequence continues at coordinate 1,691 of JBFWPD010000132.1, read as the reverse complement.
GAGGCGTACGACGTGTTCGACGGCGAGACGCGGCTTGGGCGCATCTATCTCGACATGTTCCCGCGCGACGACAAGTACACCCACTTCGCGCAGTTCACGCTCGTGAACGGAAACGCCGGGAACGCGCTTCCCGAGAGCGTGCTCGTCTGCAACTTCCCGAGGCCCGGCGGAGCCGAGCCGGCGCTCATGCTGCACGCGGATGTCGAGGCGTTCTTCCACGAGTGGGGCCACCTGCTGCACCAGATCTTCCAGGGGCAGACACGGTGGGAGGGGCTGGCCGAGGGGCCGTCTGAATGGGACTTCGTCGAGGCGCCATCGCAGATGTTCGAGGAGTGGGTCTGGGATCCGGCGACGCTGCAGACCTTTGCGCGTCATTACCTGACTGACGCGCCCATCCCTGCGGACCTCGTGGCGCGGATGAAGCGGGCCGACGAATTCGGCAAGGGCCTGTTCGTCCGCCAGCAGATGTTCTACGCGGCCGTCAGCCTCGAGTTGTACCGGCGGAACCCCGAGGGCCTCGACACGTCACGCGTTGTCGAGGAGCTGCAGGAGCGCTTCACGCCGTTCGCGTTCGTGGACGGCACTTATTTCGAGGCGTCGTTCACGCACCTCGACGGCTACTCGGCCATCTATTACGGCTATATGTGGTCGCTCGTGATCGCGAAAGACATGTTTACCGTGTTCCAGCAGCAAGGGCTGCTCGATCCGGCTACGGCCGATCGCTATCGGGACGCGGTGCTCGCGCCAGGCGGGTCCAGGCCCGCGGCAGACCTGGTCGAAGACTTCCTCGGACGGCCGTACGATTTCGCCGCCTACGCGGCATGGCTCGCGAACTGACCCTGATGGGTCCTCACGACGTCTCGTAGAGCCGTCGTCCTTCAGCGACCAGACGTTCGAAGAGCGCCGCCGGCCTCCAGTGGTCGCCGAACTGGTCGCGGTACTTTTTCACGCGCTCCACGATCGCCGGAAGCCCGACCGTATCGGCGTAGAACATCGGCCCTCCGCGATAGCGCGGGTAGCCGAAGCCGTAGCAGTAGATGACGTCGATGTCGCCCGGCCTGATCGCGATCCCGTCGTCCAGCGCGCGCGCGCCTTCGTTGGCAAGGGCTGTCATCGTCCGAGCGATGATCTCCTCGCTCGAAATGGAACGCCTGGCGATCTTGCGCCTGCCGGCTTCCTCGACCGCCATCTGCTCGATCAGCGGATCCGGAATCCTGGTGCGGCTGCCCGGCTCGTAGCGATACCAGCCGGCCCCGGTTTTCTGTCCGTACCTCGACATCTGGAACAGACGATCCGCGATTGGGGACTGCGCCCACCCGAGTCGACTCGCGCCGGACGCGGCGAGAAAGAGTCTGATCCGCGCACCGATGTCGATGCCTGCGATGTCCTCCATGCCGAACGGTCCGACCGGCATCCCGAAGTCCACGAGCGCCTCGTCGATCTGCGGGACGCTCGCGCCTTCTTCGAGCAGCATGTACGCCTCGCGCATGTAGCAGGCCAGCATCCGGTTGGCGACGAAGCCGAAGCAGTTGCCGACGACGACCGGCACTTTGCCAAGGCGTTTTCCGAGCTTCACCGACGAGGCGATGACGGAATGGGAGGTCTCCCGCGCCCGCACTATCTCGAGCAGCTTCATGATGTTGGCGGGGCTGTAAAAGTGATGACCGATGACCTGCGCGGGTCGTCCGCTC
>JBFWPD010000131.1:0-8970 GCA_050250175.1 Vicinamibacterales bacterium | reverse complement strand
GCGATCGCGCGCGTGATGGCCTGACGGATCCACCACGTCGCATAGGTCGAGAACTTGTAGCCGCGGCGGTACTCGAACTTGTCGACCGCCTTCATCAGGCCGATGTTGCCTTCCTGAATCAGGTCGAGGAACTGAAGGCCGCGGTTCGTGTACTTCTTCGCGATGGAGACCACCAGCCGGAGGTTGGCCTCGACGAGCTCCTTCTTCGCCTGTTCGGCCTGCCACTCGCCGCGGATGATCGTGTCGAGCGTGCGCTTGAGATCCGCAGGTTCCTGCTCGAGCGACTCGGTCATCGAGTTCAGCTTCAGCTTCTGTTCGCGAACCTGCCGCTGCAGATTCTTGCGGTCTTCCTCGCGCAGCCGCTGCTTCTTATTCTTCGGGTTGAGGAGCCTGTCGAGCGCCTCGATTTCGCGCTGGACGGCCTTGACGCCCTCGACCGCTTCCTTCATCTCGTCGATCAGCTTGCGCTTGATCGACTCGGTGAACTCGATCTCGCGGATGCGCTGGGAGAGCTCGATGTTGGCGCGCATTGCGGCCCACTGCGCCCGGCGGTACTTCCGCTTGTCGCGGGTCGTCGTCCCCTTCTTGGTCTCGGAGAGCTTGTGGAACAGCTTCTCTGAAGCCGCCCGCGCCTTGCGCACGGCGTCGATCTGCTTCTGGACCTGTTTCGATCGCTCGATGATGCGCTCGTCGGTGATCTCCTCGTCGTTGAAGATCACGAGCTCGCGGATTGTGCGGCCGCCGCTGTGCAGCGCGTCGCCGAGGTGGATGACGCGCTTGGCGACCACCGGTGTGCGCGAGATCGACTTGATGACCGCGAGCTTCCCCCGCTCGATGCGGCGCGCGATCTCGACCTCGCCTTCGCGGGTGAGGAGGGGCACCGTGCCCATCTCGCGCAGGTACATGCGAACGGGATCGTTCGTCTTGTCGAGCGCCCCCGGAGTGAGATCGAGCTCGAGCTCCTCGGCGCCCTCGCTGGTCCGGTCGATCGTCTTCTCGTCGCGCAGGTACTTCTGGTCGGAATCGATGACCTCGATGCCCTGACTGCCGAACGTGTTGAAGAGATCGTCCAGCTCGTCGGACGAGGTGATCTCCGAGGGCAACAGCTCGTTGACCTCGTCGTACAGCAGATAGCCCTTTTCCTTGCCGATGTTAATGAGCTGCCGTACTTCGTCGTACTTTTCTTCAATCGACATCCGTTGGATCCTCGTGAGGGACGCCCCCGCTCGACAGCGCGCACGCGCCGTTCATGCCAGTTCCTTGATTCGTAGCGCCAGACTTTGCTTCTGATTCAGCAGGAGGTCAATACGGTCGCCGTTCTTGGCCGAACCCAGACCCTGGAGCCGGTCAATCTCCCGCTGGATGGCTGCGCGCTCACGCTCCCACCTGAGCCTCTTGAGGCTGCGGGCGCATTCGTCGAGCCCAGTAGCTGGCGCGGCGGCTTGCCCGGCTATACCCGTGACGAGCTGAGCATTCATTGTACTTAGACGCCGGAGCAGTTCCGACGGTACGGCGTCAGTTGGTCGATCCTGCAGGCTGGAGGCCACCTCGAAGATCTCCCGGCCGGCCAGCTGGTCGAGGTCTTCCGGGTCAAGCCCGGCCAGCGCCTCGAGCGCCTCCTCCGTCCGGTGAAACAGGCCCCAGATGAGGGCCCGCTCGGCGGGCTTGAAGGCTCCTTCTACGGCCGTTTCGCGGGCCGGAACGGTGGTCCGGCGGCTGACGGCGGCCTTACGGATCTCGGAGCGGACCACCTCTTCCGTAATCTGGGCGCGGTGCGCGATCCGGTCGGCAAACTGGTCGCGCGCCGCTGCGTCTGGAATCCTGGCCGCCACGGTCAGCATCTGGTTCAGAAAGGTCCGGCGCTGTTCGTCCTGCCCGAAGTCCAGGCCGGTGGCGGCCTGGTCGGCCAGGTACTCCAAATACGGCCGCGAAGTGCGCAACCTTTCCCGATAGAGCTCTGCGCCGCGTTGCCGGATGAAAGTATCGGGATCTAATCCTCGATCCATCATGGCGACGTTGACGTCGAACCCCTCCGCGACGAGAAGATCCGAAGATCGTGCCGCCGCGCCCTGACCAGCGGCGTCAGGGTCGTAGCTCAGGATGACCTTCGAGGTGTGCCGCCGGAGAATCTGCGCCTGAAGCACGGTCAGGGCTGTGCCACACGTGGCAATCACGGGCGCGGCCTGCGACTGGTGCACCTGGGCGAAGTCGAAGTAACCCTCCACGAGGACCGCATAGCCGAGCTTCCTGATGGCTGTCTTGGCAAGGTGAAGGCCGTAGAGCGTCCGCCCCTTCGAATAGATTGCCGTTTCAGGTGAATTCAGGTATTTCGGCACCTGATCCGATTCCATGGCCCGTCCGCCGAACGCGATGACCGAACCGGTGTCGCGCGCGATCGGCACCATCAGCCGGTTCCGGAACCTGTCGACGCTCTCGCCCCCATCTCGCTGCACGAGCAGTCCACTCTGCAGGATCAGCTCCTTCGCGAATCCCTGCGTGGTCAGCCGTTGTTTCAGGCCTTCCCTCGTCGCGGGAGCGAACCCGAACCCGAGCTGCTCGATGGTCTGTGGCGTCAGGCCGCGCTGGACGAGATGATCACGCGCCCTGGTTCCCGCAGGGCTTGCCAATTGCTCGCGGAAGTACGCCGCTGCAACTTCGTGCACCTTCAGCAGGGCTTCCCGATGCCTCGCGTCGTTCTGCGCTTCGTCTCCGCCTCCCTCGACAAGCGCTGGAAGCTGAACTCCGAATTTCTGCGCCAGCATGCGCACCGCATCCTGGAAGCCGGCCTTTTCGTGAAGCTCGAGGAACTTGAAGACGTCGCCTCCGACTCCGCACCCGAAACAGTGGAAGAACCCCTTCTCGGGATTGACGTGAAACGACGGAGTCTTCTCCGAATGAAACGGACAAAGTCCCTTGTACGTCGTCCCGGCCTTCTTCAGCGGGACGTAGTCCTGCACGACCTGCAGGATGTTGGCCTGCAACCGGAGATCGTCGATGAAGGACTGAGGGAAGCGCATGGCTACATTTGGGAATTGGGGAATCCGGGAACTTGGTAATTTGATCGCAAGGCTCTCTTACTGCTCGCTCGTTTCTCCATCAACTCGACGGCTCCGGCTACTCGCCAGCTCGCTGTTTTGCCCAATTACCAAATCACCAGATTCCCCGATTCAACTTCCAGATTTGCAGATTCCCAAATTTCCAGATTCACAGTGTCAGTCTTTCAGCTCTACGACAGTGACTCCTCCGCCGCCCTGCTCGGGAGCAGCGGTCTGAAAGCCTGCGACCAGCGGGTGTTGCTGCAGGTAGCCGGCTATCGCCCGCTTCAACTGTCCCGTCCCATGGCCGTGAATCACCCGCACGATCCGCTGGTCGGTCAACATCGATTCGTCGAGGAAGCGCTCCGTGCGGGTCAGCGCCTCGTCCACGGTGCATCCGATCACGTTCAGATCGCCCGCGATCCCGTCGCGCGGCTGAAGATCGACGTGCACGCTGACCTGTGCGGCGGGCGCAGGGCCCCCGAGGACGCGCAGGTCGCGAACGTTGGCCCGCATCCGCTTGCCACGCACGTCGATCTCGGCGCTCGAGTCGTGCAGCGCCGTCACCACGCCCTGTAGTCCCAGTCCTCCGACGGTGACGCGGTCGCCAACGGCGGGAGGCCGGCCTGCCACCGCCGGCTCCGGTTCGGCGACCTGCTCGTTCTGGCGCTGGACGACGGCTTCGACGGCGGCGCGCGCTGCCGTACGCGCGGCGCCAGCTTCTCCCGTGCTGATGCCCTGCCGCACGGCGGTCCGTGCGATCGTCTCCGTCTTGACCTTGAGATCCGCGATCACGCCATCGATCTCGCGGCGGGCCTTGCGGACCTGCTCGGTCAACTCTTCGTTGAGGCGGCGCTTCGAGGCCTCTTCGCGCTCTCGCAGCGCCTCTTCCCGCTGCTTCAGGCGGATCCCGCCGGCTTCGAGCGCTTCCCGCTCCCGCGCCGCGAGCCTGTGTTCGTGCTCGAGCGCGCGCATGTCGCGCTCGACCTTCGCGAGATGTTCTGCCAGCTGCGCCTCGCGCGCCGAGATGTTCTGCCGGGCCGCAGTCACGATCGACGGATTGAGGCCGAGGCGTCCGGCGATCTCCAGGGCGAGGCTTCGTCCTGGCGATCCATAGATCAGCGTGTACGTGGGAGCAAACGTCTCGGCGTGGAACCCGAACGCGCCGGTCTCGACACCCTCGGTCGTCGATGCGTACGTCTTGAGCGCGTCGTAGTGGCTCGTCGCGATTACCGTAGCCCCGCGCTGCCGGAAGTGGTCAACGATGGCTGCGCCAAGCGCTCCGCCTTCGACCGGATCGGTGCCGGATCCCACTTCGTCGAGGAGCACGAGGGCAGGCGTCGCCATCGTGCGGTCCATCGACGCGATGTTCGCGATGTGCGCCGAGAACGTGCTGAGGCTCGCGTCAATCGACTGCTCGTCGCCGATGTCGGCGAACACCGATCGGAAGACCGGCAAACGAGAGCCGTCGGTTGCAGGGATGCGAAGACCCGCCTGCGCCATGAGCGCCAGCAGGCCGGCGGTCTTCAGCGCGACGGTCTTGCCGCCGGTATTCGGTCCGGTGATCAGCAGACAGGTGGCGGGCGGCACGACTCGAATCGTCACCGGCACCGCGGCCTTGAGGAGCGGATGCCGCGCCGCCAGGAGCTCGAGTGCGCCGTCGCTCGAAATCTTCGGTTCGGCGCCATCGATGGAGGCGGAATATCGCGCGCGTGCCTGACGGACATCCAGCTCGGTCGCGGCTTCCATCGTGCGATGCAGATCGGCCGCCCGCCCTCTGAACCTGTCGGTCAGCGCGAGCAGTATCCGCCGGACTTCCGTCGCCTCCTGCTCTTCGAGCGCGACGATGTCGTTGTTGATCTCGACAGTGCTGAGCGGTTCGAGAAACAGGCTCGCGCCGCTCGTCGAGGCGCCGTGCACGATGCCCGGGATGTTGCTCCGATGCTCCGACTTGATCACGAGGACGAAGCGGCCGTTCCGCTCGGTGACGACCTGATCCTGCAGATACTTCGAGGTGTCCTTGCCTCGCAGATATGACTCGAGCGTGCCGCGCAGCCGCGACCGCTGCTTCCGCAGCCGATCGCGAATCACCCGCAGCGCAGGACTCGCGTCGTCCACCACCTCGCCGGAGTCGTCGATGGTCTCGCGGACCTGGGCCGTCTCCGGCGCAAAGGACGCCGATGCGGCGGCCACCTGATCGAGCTGCGGAAACGAGGCCGCGACGCGCCTGATGGCGATTCGCGTTTCGTCCACGGACTCGAGAAAGGACGCCAGCGCCAGTAGCCACGCAGGCTCGAGCGGTCGGCCTTCGACGGCAAGCACACCGGCGATCCGCGGCAGCTCCTGGTGGGCTCGCAGCGGAAGGCCGCCATGTTTCCCCAGGTAACGAGTCGCCTCCGTGGTGGCGGAGAGCCACTGGGCGACCCTGTGAGGATCGGTCGACGGCTCCAGACGGGCCAGCCGTTCATCGCCCATCGGCGTGAGCGCAAAGCCCCGCACCGAATCGACGATTCGATCGAACTCCAGCGTCCGTAGGACGGCTGACTGCATAAGGATCGACGTGGGTGCTGGGCTGCCCGTCAGGCGAGACGGGAAACGGTCATTCTACCGCCGTACGCCATCCTGCCGCCAGATCCGGCTCCCGCGTCGCGAAGCCTAGAGGTGGTTGATCAGGCTCGCGATGTTGGCCGCCCCGAAGCCGTTGTCGATGTTCACGACCGACACGCCGGACGCGCAGCTGTTCAACATTCCGAGAAGCGCGGCCAGACCGCCGAAACTGGCCCCGTATCCGATGGAGGTGGGAACGGCAATGACGGGGACCGAGACGAGCCCGGACACCACGCTCGGCAGGGCTCCTTCCATACCGGCGACGACGACGATGACACGCGCGGAGTGAAGGCGGGACCGCTCCCCGAGCAGCCTGTGGAGGCCGGCGACCCCCACGTCGTAGAGGCGGTCGACGGCGTTCCCCATGAGCTCCGCCGTCCGCGCCGCTTCTTCGGCAACCGGCAAGTCCGAGGTGCCGGCGGCGACGATCAGAATCGTGCCGTGGCCGGGCGTGACGTCCTGCTGCGGCAGGGCAATGATGCCGGCGTCGGCGTAGAACGTGGCGTCAGGGAGCCGTTCGAGGACGGCCTCGAAGGCTTCCCGGCTTGCGCGTGTGACAAGCAGGCTCGATCCTCGCCGGGCGATCTCTGCTGCAATCGCGGCGATCTGGGCGGGCGTCTTCCCGAGGCCGAGCACGACCTCCGGAAACCCCTGGCGGACGGCCCGATGATGGTCGACGCGCGCGAATCCGAGGTCCTCGAAGGGCGTCGCCCGCAACGCGTTGACGATGCGGATCTCGGCCTGTTCAAGGTCGGCGGCGCCGCTCAGCACCTGTTCGAGCAGCACGCGAATCTCTGATGGGGTCATGGGGGACTGAAGGGCCTGGTTGGTTGACCTGCCATGGGAGCGGGCAGTAACATCAAGTTACTGTGCCGCATGGGCTTGCGGGGTTGCCAAACTGCTGGATCCTGCGGGCCGCGCCGCCTGACCCCGGGAAATGACACCCGCTGAAACCCTGATTCTCACGGCGTACTTCGTCGTCCTGATCATTCTCGCAGTTTACGGCTGGCACCGCTATTACCTGGTTTACGCCTACATGCGGAACAGGGGGCGGGAGCCACGGCCAGGCCCCCCCCTGTCCCCTGCGCCGGTCGTGACCATTCAGCTCCCCCTGTACAACGAGATGTACGTGGCCGACCGCCTGATCGAAGCGGTGGCCCGCATCGAGTACCCAAGGGACCGGCTGGAAATCCAGGTACTGGACGACTCGACCGACGAGACGCGGGCGATTGCCGAGCGGGCTGTCAACCGGCTGGCGGCCGAGGGCATCGACATCAAGTACCTGTGGCGCACCGAGCGCACGGGATACAAGGCAGGGGCTTTGGAGGCCGGCCTGGTCAGCGCCCGCGGCGAGTTCGTGGCGATCTTCGACGCGGACTTCATTCCGACCCCCGATTTTCTCGTCCGGCTGATGCCTCACTTCGCCGATCCGAAGATTGGCATGGTGCAGGCGCGCTGGGGGCACATCAATCAGGACTATTCGCTCCTGACCAAGATCCAGTCGATCCTGCTCGACGGTCACTTCGTGCTGGAACACGGAGGACGGAACAGGGCCGGTCTGTTCTTCAACTTCAATGGCACCGCGGGCGTCTGGCGCCGTGCGGCGATCGACGACGCGGGCGGGTGGCAGCACGATACGCTGACCGAGGATCTGGACCTGAGCTACCGCGCCCAGTTGCGCGGCTGGCGGTTCGTGTTCGTCTCCGACGTGATCGCGCCCGCGGAAGTGCCGGTGGAGATGAACGCCTTCAAGTCGCAGCAGCACCGGTGGGCGAAGGGTTCCATCCAGACCTGCCGGAAGCTGCTCGGCCGCATTCTGCGCTCGGACGTGCCGCTGTCGGTCAAGGCCGAGGCGTTCTTCCACCTCACGGCGAACTTCAACTATCCGCTGATGTGCGTGCTGTCGGTGCTGATGTTTCCGTCGATGGTCGTCCGCTACAACATGGGCTGGTACGAGATGCTGCTCATCGACGTCCCGCTGTTCTTCGCGGCGACCTTCTCGGTCTGCAACTTCTACATGGTCTGCCAGCGCGAGATTCATCCCGACTGGAAGGCCCGGCTGCGTTATCTGCCATTTCTGATGTCGATTGGCATCGGCCTTTCCATCAACAACACGCGCGCCGTGCTCGAGGCCCTCTTCAACCGGAAGTCTGAGTTCGCGCGGACCCCGAAGTATCGAATCGAAGGGGACACTGACGAGTGGGTGGGCAAGAAGTACCGCCAGTCGGTGGCCATCCAGCCTCTCATCGAGCTCGGGCTGGGGCTCTACTTCACCTCAACAGTGTTCTACGCGCTCGCCAACGAGATCTACGGCACGGTGCCGTTCCTCGTGTTGTTCCAGATCGGGTTCCTCTATACGGGCCTCGTCTCGCTCGTGCAGCAGTACGCGGAGGATCCTGTCGTTCTCAAGACACAGGTCGCCAGTGGCAAATAAATCAAAGGTCGCGGTCCTTCGCGTTTCGCCCGACAACATCCTCTCGGACATCGATCGCCTCGTTGGCCTTGCGGGCGTCGAGAAGGCCCTCGCGCCAGGCAAGACGACGATCCTGAAGGACAACATCTCCTGGCACTTTCCCTTTCCGGCGGCCAACACGACGCCGTGGCAGCTCGAAGGGACGATTCAGGCCCTCGCGCGGCGCGGCTACACGGATCAGGTCTGCGTCCAGAACAAGACGGTCGTGACCAACGCCTTCAAGGGCGAGGACCTCAATCACTACGTCCCGATCTTCAAGCACTACAACATCCCCGTCCTCTACAACTTCAAGGACGAGGACATGAAGTGGATCCACCATCAGCCGAAGGCCCGGATGCGCGTGCTCCACAACATCTTCCCGGAAGGCATCAGCATCCCCGACTACTTCTACGGCAAGAACATCGTTCATCTGCCGACGACGAAGTGCCACATCTACACGACGACGACGGGGGCGATGAAGAATGCGTTCGGAGGTCTGCTGAATACGCGGCGCCACTACACCCATTCGTGGATTCACGAGACGCTCGTCGACCTGCTCGCGATTCAGAAGGAGATACATACCGGCCTCTTCGCGATCATGGACGGCACGACCGCGGGCAATGGCCCCGGTCCACGAACGATGTTCCCCGTCGTCAAGAACGTGATGCTGGCGTCGGACGATCAGGTGGCCATCGACGCGGTGTCGGCCAAGATGATGGGGTTCGATCCGATGTCGCTCGCCTACATCAGGCTCGCGCACGAGGATGGCCTTGGCGTCGGCGATCCACGCGACATCGAGATTGTCGGCGACGTCGATGCCGCGCGGGAGAACTGGCAGTTCCACGTCGGCAAGAACCTGGTGAGATCGGAAGAGCG
>JBFWPD010000130.1:0-9031 GCA_050250175.1 Vicinamibacterales bacterium | reverse complement strand
CGTGACCAGCCGCAAGGGGCCGGGTGGTGGCTATGCCCTCTCCCGGAGGTCAGGAGAGATCACCTTCGGCGCGGTCGTCAGGGTGCTGGAAGGGCCCCTGGCGCTCGTGCCGTGCGTCAGCCAGACGGCGTATCGGCGCTGCGACGACTGCGTGGACGAAACGGCGTGCGGCGTGCGGATCGAGATGCAGCGGGTGCGCGATGCGACGGCCGCGATTCTCGACAACACGACGCTCTCGGACATGAATCGGCGTATCACCAGAACGCGCACGGCCCGCGACGGCGCGCGCAGGACGGAGCATTCAGAGAAGCGATGAACGCGACCCGACGGACTCCGGCAGGCCATCACGTGTGCTGTTGTTGTTGTCACACCCATGGATTCCTCCGTCCCTCGAGCGCTGTGAGCATCTGATCTTCAGTCGTACCCGACTACGCGCATCACCGAGGCCCGGAGGGAATGCTCCCCCGGGCCTCTTGCTTTTTCAGGCGCTCTTTCTTGACAGGAACGATTCCATGAAGCTTCGGTTTGCACCCTTCGTTCTCGTGTGGCTGACGGCGCTGACGGCCGCCTGCGGCGGCTCTTCGGACAGCGGACAGCCGGGCGAAGATGGCGCTCTCCCGCCGGTGGAGCTGCTGAACGTCTCGTACGACCCGACGCGTGAGCTGTACGCCGACCTCAATCCCCTGTTCGCGAAGTTCTGGCAGGAGAAAACCGGGCAGACCGTGACGATCCAGCAGTCGCACGGCGGCTCGGGAGCGCAGGCCCGGGCGGTGATCGACGGGCTCGAGGCCGACGTCGTCACACTGGCGCTCGCATACGACGTCGATGCCGTTCAGCAGTCGGGATTGATTGACACGCCGCAGTGGCAGGCGCGCCTGCCGGAGAACAGCTCGCCCTACACGTCCACGATTGTCTTCCTGGTCCGCCAGGGCAATCCCAGGGGCATCAGGGACTGGAGCGATCTGATCAAGCCTGGCGTCGGCGTCATCACGCCCAATCCGAAGACCTCCGGCGGCGCGCGATGGAACTACCTCGCCGCGTGGGAGTACGCGAGGCGGCAGCCAGGCGGCAGCGATGCGACGGCGAAGGCATTCGTGACGCAGCTCTTCCGCAATGTCCCGGTTCTCGACTCGGGAGCCCGGGGCGCGACGACGACCTTCGTCCAGCGCGGGATTGGCGACGTACTGCTCGCGTGGGAGAACGAAGCGTATCTCGCCATCGAAGAAACGCAGGGGGCGGTCGAGATCGTCGTGCCGACACTCAGCATTCTTGCCGAGCCGCCGGTCACTGTCGTGGATCGCAACGTCGATCGCAAGGGAACGCGAGCGGTCACCGGGGCCTATCTGCAGTTCCTGTACACACCGGAAGCGCAGGAGGTCGTCGCGCGGCATCACTACCGTCCACGCAACGCCGAGATCGCCGCCAAGCACGCCAGCAGCTTTGCGACGGTCGAGCTCTTCACAATCGACGAGGCGTTCGGCGGCTGGCAGACGGCGCAGCAGACGCACTTCGCCGACGGCGGCACGTTCGACCAGGTGTACGTCCCGGGCGCACAGTAGGCATGGCAGCAAGCACGAACTCGGCGCGTCGGCAAAGCGTGATTCCGGGGTTCCGTATCACCCTCGGGTTCACGCTGTTCTACCTGTTTCTCATCGTGCTCATTCCGCTTGCGGGCCTCCCGCTCCGGACGGCCGCGATGGGCTGGGACGCATTCTGGGACGCCGTGCTCGATCCCCGCGTCGTCGCCTCGTACCGGGTCACGTTCGTCACGGCGTTCTTCGCAGCGTGCGTCAACAGCGTGTTCGGCGCCATCGTGGCCTGGGTCCTCGTGCGCTACGAGTTTCCCGGACGGCGACTGATCGATGCCGCCGTCGACCTTCCCTTCGCCTTGCCGACCGCCGTGGCGGGCATCACGCTGACGACGCTCTACGCGCCCAACGGATGGCTCGGACGGCCGCTGGCGAGCATCGGGCTTCCCGTCGCGTTTACGCCGCTTGGAATCACCGTCGCGCTGGTCTTCATCGGGCTTCCCTTCGTCATCAGGTCGCTGCAGCCGGTCATCGAGGACCTGGACGTGGAGATCGAGGAGGCGGCGACGAGCCTGGGCGCCGGCCGCTGGCAGGTCGTGGCGCGCGTCATCCTTCCCTATCTGCTTCCCGCGTGGCTGACTGGTGTGGCGCTCTCGTTCGCTCGTGCCATCGGCGAGTACGGCTCGGTCGTGTTCATCTCGGGGAACATGCCGATGCGTACCGAGATCGCCCCACTGCTCATCATCACGAAGCTCGAGCAGTATGACTACGCCGGCGCCACCGCCGTGGCGAGCGTCCTGCTGCTGATCTCGTTCAGCCTGCTGCTCGTCGTCAACGTCCTCCAGGGCTGGACGGCGCGCCGGGTGTCCGCATGACCGAGGCCACTACCGTCGCAACCCGCGGCGTCGCCTTTCCCACCCGCGCCGCGCATCTCACCGAACCGCGGCTCGTGCGGATGGGCCTGATCGGCGCAGCGCTCGGATTCCTCCTTCTGTTCCTGGCGATCCCTCTGCTCGCCGTCTTCGTCGAAGCGCTGAGAAACGGTCTCGCCGCATACGGCGCCGCCATCATCGAACCTGAGGCGCTCGCCGCCCTGCGCCTCACGGCGCTCACCGCGATCATCGCGGTACCGGCCAACCTTGCGTTCGGCTTGTGCGCAGGCTGGGTCATCGCGAAGTTCCGCTTCCGTGGACGTCAACTGCTGACCACGCTGATCGATCTGCCCTTTGCCGTCTCACCAGTCATCTCGGGCTTGATCTTCGTCCTTCTCGCAGGCCGGCAGGGCTTCTTTGGTCCGTGGCTGGCCGAGCACGACATCCGCATCGTGTTCGCGGTGCCCGGCATCGTACTGGCCACCGTCTTCGTGTCATTCCCCTTCATCGCGCGCGAAGTCATTCCGGTGATGGAAGCGGCCGGGACCCACGAAGAAGAGGCCGCGCGCGTCCTGGGAGCCAGCGGCCTTCAGACTTTCCTCAGAGTGACGCTGCCGAACATCAAGTGGGGCGTGCTGTACGGCGTCATCCTGTGCACCGCGCGCGTCATCGGCGAGTTCGGCGCCGTCTCGGTCGTGTCGGGACGAATCAGGGGCCTGACCAACACGCTCCCGCTGCACGTCGAGATTCTCTACAACGAGTACCGCTTTCAGGCGGCGTTCGCCGTCGCCTCGGTCCTGACCGGTCTCGCCCTCGTCACCCTCGTGGCGAAGGCCGTCGCCGAACGTCACCTCCGCTGACTTCGAGGGGATTAGGGAAGCCATGAGCATCGAAGTCCGTCACCTCACGAAGATGTTCGGTTCGTTCGCCGCGCTGCGCGACGTGGGCTTCACCGTGCACGCCGGCGAGCTGGTCGCGTTGCTCGGGCCGTCCGGTTCGGGCAAGACCACGCTGCTGCGCGTCATCGCCGGTCTCGAAGCGGCCGACGTCGGCTCCGTCCTCTTCGATGGAGACGATGCAACATCCCGGAGCGCCACGGAGCGCCGGGTCGGCTTCGTGTTCCAGCACTACGCCCTCTTCCGTCACATGACGGTGTTCGAGAACGTCGCCTTCGGCCTGCGGGTGCGCCCGCGTGCGTCGCGGCCCCCGGACGATGAAATCAAGCGGAAGGTGAACGAGCTGCTCGCGCTCGTGCAGCTCGACTATCTGGGCTCGCGTTATCCCAATCAGCTCTCGGGCGGCCAGCGGCAACGCGTCGCACTCGCACGTGCGCTCGCGGTCGAACCACGCGTGCTGCTGCTCGACGAGCCGTTTGGCGCACTCGACGCGCGCGTGCGCCAGGATCTGCGCCGGTGGCTCCGCCGTCTCCACAGCCAGATCCAGCTGACCAGCGTCTTCGTCACTCACGATCAGGAAGAGGCCCTGGAGCTCGCCGATCGCGTCGTAGTCATGAACGAAGGGCGTATCGAGCAGGACGGGACTCCGGAAGCGGTGGTCGAGCATCCGGCGACGGCGTTCGTGATGACGTTCGTCGGCAATGTGAACATCTTTCATGGTCGCGTTCAGGACGGCCGCGCGATTCTTGGTCAGCTGGACGTGGACTATCCACACCACACGTCCGCGGAACCCGTGAGCGCCGTCGGATACGCACGCCCGCACGAGCTCGAGCTGTCCCGTCACGAAGACGGCGGCGGTCTCTGGGCCACGGTCGCCGATGTCCGTCCGAGCGGCGCGGTCGTCAAGATCGAGATGCGCGACGCGAACGGCGAAACGCTGCAGGTGGAGCTCGGACGCGACGTGTATGAGCGCCTCGCGCTAGTTCCCGGGGAGCGCGTCTACGCCAAGCCCAAGCGTGTGCGGGTCTTCACGCGCGAGTAAACTGGGACGGACGGGCCGGTGTCCGTCGGCCCATGATGGACAACTCCACCTCTACGATCCAGACGACGAGCCGCGGCAGGCTGTTCCTCTTCTACCTGGGCGGTATCACCGTCTCACTTGCACTGCTGGCCCTCCTTCTCTGGGTAGGCAACCGTCTCCTCGGGCCGGTGGGCCTGCCACAGCCCCCTCTGAGCGAGAGCGAACCCCTCGACACTCTTCTGCACCTGCTGGCCGCGCTCGCCGCCGTCGTCATCACGGCAAGGGTCATGGGAGCGGTGTTTCATCTGTTCAGGCAACCGGCGGTGATCGGCGAGGTCGTAGGTGGCATCATGCTCGGGCCCTCTCTGTTGGGAGCGTTTTATCCCGAGGCGTATGGGTTTCTGCTTCCGCCTGCGACAGCTCCGTATCTGAGCGTTGTCGCCCAGCTCGGCGTCGTCCTGTACATGTTCATCGTCGGGCTGCACCTCGACCTGAGCGTGATGAGGACCAGTGGACACGCGACGATCGCCATCTCGCACGCGAGCATCGTCGTCCCGATGCTGCTCGGTGTTGCGATGGCGTTCGTCCTCTACGCGCCTCTCGCTGGCCCAGGGGCGCCCTTCGCGCCGTTCGCGCTCTTCCTCGGCGTGTCTCTTTCTGTGACGGCGTTCCCCGTTCTTGCCCGGATTCTCGGCGACAAGGGTCTGATCAGGACGCGGCTCGGGATGCTTGCGCTGACCTGCGCCGCTGTGGACGACGTGACGGCGTGGTGTCTGCTCGCCTTCGTCGTGAGCGTGAGCCAGGCGTCCGTTGCCGGCGCGTTCGTCACCTTCGGCCTGACCCTCGTGTACATCGCCGTAATGCTGATTGTCGTCCGTCCTATCGCCGGATTCGCGATCCCCTTCCTCGAACGGCTTGGCCCGCTGAATCAGGGAGGACTCGCGGTCATCCTCGTCGCGCTGCTGCTTTCAGCGCTTGCCACTGAGTTCATCGGCATCCACGCGATCTTCGGCGCGTTCCTGCTCGGCGCGGTCATTCCGCATTCGAGCAAGGTGGCCGAGGACGTGACCAACCGGCTCGACGACCTGGTGCGCGTCCTGTTCCTGCCAGCATTCTTCGCCTTCACCGGCATGCGGACCGAGATCGGGCTGATGGCGTCGTGGCAGGACTGGGCCATGTGCGCCGGCATCATCGCCGTCGCGACCATCGGCAAGTTCGGCGGCACGTTCCTGGCGGCCCGCGTCTCGGGTCTGGAGCGCCGCGACTCGGCCGCGCTCGGCATCCTGATGAATACGCGGGGCCTGGTCGAGCTCATCGTGCTCAACATCGGGCTCGACATCGGCGTGCTGTCGCCGAGGCTGTTCACGATGCTCGTCATCATGGCTCTCGTCACGACCTTCATGAGCGGACCCGCGCTGAACGTCCTGATGCGCGGGCATACCTGGAACCTGCAGCCGAATCAGGAACCCATCCGCACGGTGTAACGATCCTCGACGCGCGACCTGGCTGGCGCTGAACGCTACAATAGGAGGCTGTCGTCAACGCGCGCGGCCTCCATGGTGCACACTCCACTTCCTCACGCTTATCGCCCGGATGTGCCCTCTACCGGCGAGCCGGTGCTCGTCTGCCGCGGGCTCGTCAAACGCTACGGCGACGTGACGGCCGTTGACGGTCTCGACCTCGAAGTACGACGGGGCGAGTGCTTCGGACTGCTCGGGCCCAATGGCGCCGGGAAGACCACCACCATCGAGATTCTCGAAGGCCTGCAGCGTCCGGACGCCGGGGACGTGACGGTGCTCGGCAAGAGGTGGGGCAAGAACGACGAGGAGCTCCGGGCACGCCTCGGCATGCAGCTGCAGGAAACGAAGCTCAGCGAGAAGCTCACGGTCTTCGAGACGCTCCGGCTCTTTCGTTCCTTTTACCTCCAGGGCGCGGACATCGACGACGTGCTCGGCGTCGTGGAGCTCGAGTCGAAGCGCGACGCGCGTTTCGGCACGCTCTCGGGCGGACAGAAGCAGCGTCTTGCGGTGGCGTGCGCCCTCGTCGGCAAACCCGACGTCCTCTTCCTGGATGAGCCGACGACGGGCCTCGATCCGCAGTCGCGGCGTCAGCTCTGGTCGGTGCTCGAGACCTTTCGATCGACGGGCGGCACGATTCTCATCACGACCCACTACATGGAAGAGGCCGCGACGCTCTGTGACCGCGTCGCCATCGTGGATCTCGGCAAGGTCATCGCGCTCGACACGCCAAAGAATCTCGTGGCGTCTCTTCGCGCAAGTCACGTCATCGAGTTTGCCGTTGGCGAGGGCACTCCCTGGCCCGCGACCGATGCGCTTCGGGGCCTTCCCGGCGTGCAGGATGTTCGAACCGAGGATGGGACGCGGGTTCTCGTGACGGAAGGCGTGCACCTGACGGTGCCGGCGCTCCTGACATACCTGGAGCGGGAAGGGGCGCCGCTCGCCCTTCTCGGCACTCACAGCGCGACGCTGGAAGACGTGTTCGTGTCCCTGACGGGAAGGCATCTGCGCGATGGCTGAGGCTCGCCCGTTCCCCCCGCTGCTCGAGCTGACACGTGTTCGACTGACCGAGTACCTGCGCGAACCTGAAGTCATCTTCTGGGTCTTCGCCTTCCCCGTGCTGATGACGGTAGCGCTCGGCATCGCGTTTCGCGATCGGCCTGGTGCGGCCGTTCCGGTGGGCGTCGTCGCATCGTCTGCAGGCGATGAGATGGCGGCGGCCCTCGAGGATGCCGGAAACCTCGTCGTGCAGCGCGTTCAGGCCGGCGATATCCAGCGACTGCTTCGGGACGGGACCGTCCATGTCGTGGTCGAATCCGGTGATCCTCCGACGTATCACCTGGATCCGGAGCGGCCGGAGAGCGCGGTTGCGCGGCTGACCGTCGATGCCGTCCTCCAGCGGGCGGCGGGACGGACCGACGTCTGGCAGGCTCGCGATGCCGCGGTCGAGACCGTCGGCTCGCGCTATATCGACTGGCTCGTGCCCGGCCTCATCGGCATGAACATCATGGGCACCGGCATGTGGGGGATCGGCTTCGGCGTCGTCGTCGCGCGGAATCAGAAGCTGCTGAAGCGCCTGATGGCGACGCCCATGCGCAAACGCGACTATCTCGGCGCGCAGATGCTCGCGCGGCTCGTGTTTCTCGGCGCGGAGGTCGCGCTGGTCCTCGGCTTCGCCTGGCTCGCGTTCGGAGTGCCGGTCGTCGGGTCGCTTGTCTACCTCGGCGTCATCGCCATCCTCGGAGCGCTGGCATTTGCGGGCCTTGGCCTTCTCGTGGCCAGCCGCGCGCGCACCATCGAGGCCGTCTCCGGCCTGATGAACCTGAGCATGGTCCCGATGTGGCTCCTGTCGGGCGTGTTCTTCGCGTCCGACAACTTCCCCGCCGCCGCACAGCCATTCATTCAGGTCCTGCCGCTCACGGCACTGAACGACGCCTTGCGCGCGATCATGCTCGACGGCGTCAGCCTCGCAGGGATCGGGAGCGAGGTCGCGATTCTCGCCGCATGGACGACGATCACCTTTGCGGCGGCGCTTCGCGTGTTCCGCTGGCAGTGAAGGGCAGGCTTCAGCCAGGGCTTCAGCCAGGGCTTCAGGCTACAGGACGTACTCGGGGTGAATTCGCTAGAGGCTGCAGCTTCGTGCACACGCTCAGGTTGTGGAGGAGTGTGCCGTCAGCGGACGTGCACGGGCACGTCGCTCATCGCCTCGAGGAGAGCCTGCAACTCCGACTGCTGCGCCGCGGTCAGACGCCCAAGCCGCGTGGCAAAGGCCTCGGACAACAGCGCCATGCCCCGCGTCATCACCTTCCGGCCGTCGGGCGTCAGCACCAGGCGGTGACGCCGCAGGTCCGCGGTGTCGATCTGGCGGCGCAGGAGTCCTGCCGCCTCGATCCGTTTCAGGTTGACCGTCACCGTCGGCTTCGGCATGCAGAGCGTTGCGGCGAGTTCGGCAGGATAGGGATGTTCGTCGAGGGCCGCCAGCAGGAAGAGCTCCTTCATCTCGACGCCCAGCGCGGAGATCTCCGGGCCGACGCTGGCGATCACCTCAGCCAGCAGGCGGTAGTTCACAGACCATACTTTCGCCGGGTCAACTCTTGCCATGGAAGTCGCGTCAGATATCGTTCATCATTGCATTAGTTCCAACATGGAACTACACTGACGTTGAACAGCATAACGTAATCAGGAGCACCAATGACTCTCCTCACACTGTGTGAGGCCCGGCCGCGTCGTTCCCGTCAGTCCCCAGACCTGGCTCATCTCGACCCCACGATCCTGGAACCGGATCCCTGCATCTCATCGTCTGAATAGGAGCCCGCGGCGTGACGCGCTCTCCGTCATGCCGGACCTGTGCTTCTTTCGACACTGTCTCGAGGACTTCTCGACTCCTTGTTGGCTCTGACCTGGACCATGCGCCGTGTAACGTCTTTCGCTATTGCCGGGCTATCGCTCGTGCACCGACACGCGCCGCCGCGACGCCTGTTACACCTGAGGGATGGCAGACCCGCCCCCCGGTTGGATATCCTTAGGAGGTCGGCCCGGACGGCCGGCCCGTCTCTACGCCGACGCCTCTCGCTCAACCCTTATGGATCCGGATTTACCAATGCGACTTAATTGCTCCGACGTGCCCGTACTTGCGGGCAAACTGTTTCTCGCGCTGCCCGTGCTCATGGCTGGCGTTGTGGCGTGAAGTTCAAGC
>JBFWPD010000129.1:0-9049 GCA_050250175.1 Vicinamibacterales bacterium | reverse complement strand
ACCCCTACTTCTCGCTCTCCATCGCGCGAGTCGATCCGCTGCCGCATCAACTGGAGGCGGTCTACGACTACTTCCTGAAGCTGCCGCGCATCCGCTTCCTGCTCGCCGACGACCCCGGCGCCGGCAAGACGATCATGGCCGGCTTGCTCCTGAAGGAGCTGAAGATCCGCGGCCTCGTGAAAAGGACGCTCATAGTCGCCCCGGCAAACCTGACATTCCAGTGGCAGCGCGAGCTGAAGGACAAGTTCCGCGAGGCATTCGACGTGATGCGCGGCGAGGTCCTCCGCACGCAGTACGGCCAGAACCCGTGGCAGGAGCACAGCCAGGTCGTCACGTCGGTCTCGTGGATCTCCCGCGTCGACGATGCGAAGGACAGCCTCCTGCGCTCGCAGTGGGACCTTGTCATCGTCGACGAGGCGCACAAGATGAGCGCCTACAGCGCCGACAAGAAGACGCTTGCCTTCCAGATTGGCGAGGCGTTGTCGCAGCGGACCGACCACTTCCTGCTGATGACGGCGACGCCGCACAAGGGAGACCCGGAGAACTTCCGCCTCTTCCTCAGCCTGCTCGACCGGGACGTGTACGGCGACGTGAAGAGCCTCGAAGAGGCGATGCGCCGGCACGAGGCGCCGTTCTATCTGCGGCGTCTGAAGGAAGCGCTGGTCACGTTCCCCGACCCGGAGACCGGCGAGGTCAAGAAGCTCTTCACGAACCGTGACGTGCGGACGACGAAGTTCGAGCTCGATGGCGACGAGTTCGACTTCTACGACGCGCTCACGCGCTACGTCGAGGATCAGTCGATTCAGGCCGCAGCCGCCGAAAACGTACAGGCGAGCATCCTGTCGTTCCAGATGGCGATGCTCCAGCGCCGTTTCGCTTCGAGCATGTACGCGGTGCGCCGCAGCCTCGAACGTATGAGGGACAAGCGCCGCAAGATCCTCGAGGATCCGGAACGCTACCGCCGCGAGCAGATCGACCGGCGCCTTCCCGACGACTTCGAGGACCTGCCCGAGGACGAGCAGGCCAAGATCATGACGAACGCCGAAGAGGCGGTTCTCGTCGTCGATCCGGTCGTCTTGCGCGCCGAGATCCAGCGCCTCGACAAGCTGGTCGATCAGGCCAGAGCCCTTGAGAAGCGCGAGATCGAGTCGAAGCTGACCAAGCTCCGGCAGGTCCTCCAGGAGCAGCACATCTTCGGCGACCCGCGGATGAAGTTGCTCGTCTTCACGGAGCACAAGGACACTCTGGACTACCTGGCCGGCGACGGGCGCGACGGGCGCCCGCTCGGGAAGCTCCGCGAGTGGGGCCTGACCGTCACCCAGATTCATGGCGGCATGCCCATCGGTGACCGCGACACGCCAAACACGCGCATCTACGCCGAGCGTGAGTTCCGAGAGGACTGCCAGGTTCTCGTCGCCACCGAGGCCGCCGGAGAGGGCATCAACCTGCAGTTCTGCTGGCTGATGATCAACTACGACATCCCGTGGAACCCCGTGCGCCTCGAACAGCGCATGGGCCGCATCCACCGGTATGGCCAGACCAAGGACTGCCTGATCTTCAACTTCGCCGCGGTCAACACGCGCGAGGGGCGCGTCCTCGAAAAGCTCCTCATGCGGCTGGCTGAGATCAAGGAAGAACTCGGTACCGACAAGGTGTTCGACGTGGTCGGCGAGATGCTCGCGTCGAATGCCCTGGAGAAGATGTTCCGCGACATGTACGCGCGGCGGCTCAGCGAAAGCAGCATTGCCGACCGCATCGTCAAGGACATCGACCCTGAGCGGTTTAAGCACATCACCGGTTCAACGCTCGAAGGACTCGCAAAGAAGGAGCTGAACCTCTCCGCCCTGGTCGGCAAGTCGGTAGAGGCGAAGGAACGTCGCCTCGTGCCAGAGGTCGTCGAGGACTTCTTCACAGTGGCCGGGCCCATTGCCGGCGTCCATCCATCACTGGTGCGAGGCAAGGAGCATGTCTATCGCGTCGGCAAGGTGCCGAAGACACTCAGCGCCATCGCCGAGCGGCTGGAGCCCCGATTCGGCAAGCTCGGACGTGAGTACCAACGCGTTGTCTTCGACAAGACGCTGCTCGGCGACGACGCCACCCTCGAATGGGTGACGCCCGGCCACCCGCTCTTCGAGGTCGTTCGGAGCGACGTGTCCGATCGTGTCGACGATGATCTTCGGAGAGGTGCGGTGCTGTGGGACCTGCACGCAACAGCCCCCTATCGGCTGGACGTCTACTCGGCGTCCATCAAGGATGGACTTGGCAACACCCTCCACAAGAAGCTGTTCGTCATTCGGGCTGATTCCGGCGGCTCGCTGAGCCTCCGCCAGCCCACGCTCTTCCTGGACCTGATTCCGTCGGCCAAGGGAACGTCGGCGCCAGGGCTGACCGGTCTGCCCGATCGGGATGCTGTGGAGCTGCACCTCGTGCGGCACGCGCTCAATCCGTTCCTTGTGGAGGTCGGTGACCAGCGCGCTAAGGAGAACCGAGTTGTCCGCCAGCACATCGAGATCTCCCTCCAGGAGCTGATCAACCGGCAGCAGATCTCCCTCGGCGAGCTGCTCAATCGTCGCGTGGAGGGCGAGACCATCTCCGGCCTGGAAGGCAACATCAAGCAGGCCGAGGACCATTTAGACGAACTGAACGCCAGACTCGATCGACGCCGACGTGAGCTGGAGATGGAGGGTCACTGCACGATCGGTGACGTGCAGCACATCGGGCGCGCATGGGTTTCTCCACATCCGGAGCGCAAGGCACCCGGAATCGCCCCGATGGTCAGTGACCCCGAGATCGAGGCGGTCGCTGTCCGCGTGGCGACGGACTACGAGGAGTCCCGTGGCTGGGTCGTGGAGAGCGTGGAGAACGAGAACCGGGGGTACGACCTGCTCTCGAAGAAGCCTCACCCGAGCGAACCAGGCGTGTTCGTGCAGGCGCGCTTCATCGAAGTGAAGGGGCGTGCCGGCGTCGGTGAAGTGGCGCTCACGAGCAATGAATACCGAACCGCGCAACGGCTTGGCGACGATTTCTGGCTTTACGTGGTGTTCGACTGCGCCTCGACGCCGAAGCTCAACACAATTCAGAACCCGGCGAGGCTCGGATGGGAGCCCGTCGTAAAGGTCGAGCATTACCACGTGACGGCCAAGGCGATCCTAGAGGCCGCGCATGAGTGAAGTGCGGAAGTACCCGAAGCGGCTGATCGAAGTTGACCTGCCGATCCGAAAGATCTCGGCCTTCTCTCGGGCTGAAAAGTCCATTCGACAGGGACACATCTCCACGCTGCACGTCTGGTGGGCCCGCCGGCCCCTTGCAGCCTGCCGCGCGGTAATAGCGGCCTCGCTCTGGCTCGATCCAGCAGACGAACTCGCTCCAACAACCTATCGCGAGGCGGTCTTGGATGCGCTCCGCGAGTTTGCACAGAAGGCCCTGGCGGACAGAGGGAGCCGCGATCTCCTCGGTGGCGGCTATCGTCAATGGATCGATCTTGCTGAAGGACGTGCTCCAGAGGACCCGCGGGACGGACAGTGGCTGCGGATGACCCTGCTCGACATGGTGGCCACGATCGCCTCGTGGCCAGCCTCCGTCGATCGCGCTGTGCTGCGATTTGCCGAGTCGGTGACACTCGCGTCACATACCGCTTCAGGAGGAACGACGAAGCGGCCTCTCGTCTTCGATCCCTTCGCCGGCGGTGGAGCCATGCCGCTGGAGGCGCTGCGAGTCGGGGCGGACGCTTTCGCGTCGGACTTGAATCCTGTAGCTGTCCTGCTGAATCGAGTAGTCCTCGAATTGGCCCCCGGCCAACACGACGAACTCGCGAGCACGGTGCGCCGGCTCGGCGCCGAGCTCGGCGCTTTGGTACGGAAGCAGCTCACGGATCTCTATCCGAGCGATCCGGATGGATCGAAGCCAATCGCCTACATCTGGGCGCGAACGATTCGTTGCGAAGGTCCCGCGTGCGGCAAAGCCGTGCCTCTCACCCGCAGCTTCTGGCTCACAAAGCGGTCGTCCGGTTCGGCCGGCATCCAGATGAAGCTGCTCCAGGACACGAAGACTCCCACCTTTGTCGTATCTGTCAATCCCAGGGCGAACCAGGTATCGAAGCCCACAGTCAAGAAAGGGGCGGCCGTATGCCCGTGGTGTGACCACACGACGCCGGTCGAGCGGGTCCGCGCACAGCTTTCTGAGGGTGCCGGCGGAGCGGCAGATGCGACCCTGCTCGCCGTGGTGGTGGAGCGGCCCGGGGGCGGACGGGGCTACCGCGCCCCGGACGCGCGAGACCTCGTCGGCGTCGAGAAGGCGCGCGAGCGGCTCGCTGTGCTCCGACGGACATCACCGGAACTGCTGCCCGACGAGGCGCTACCGCCGAAAGGCACTCTCGGCTTCCGGGTTCAGAATTACGGAGTCTCGCGCTTCGAGCACCTCTTCTCGCCGCGTCAACTCGTGACCCTCGTCGCGATCACTGACGGGTTGCGCAACCTCGAAGGACGCGCCATCGGTGAGGCCGAGTCCGTTTCACTAAGCTTGGCACTTGGGCGGATGCAGGATCTCAACAACAGCTTTTGCCGGTGGGCCGACACAGTCGTCGGTGCGAATGCCGGTCAGAACCGCCTCTCGATGACCTGGGACTTCGCCGAAGCAGCGCCCCTAGCCGGCGCAGGCGGCGGATGGGACGGTCAAGTCGAGTGGGTCGCGAAGGTGCTGGAGCACATCGGAAATGCCATCACCCGGAGAGGAACAGTCACTCAAGCACCGGCGCAGCGGCATCCCCTCCCCGACGATAGCGCTGCGCTCCTTGCGACAGACCCGCCCTACTACGACGCATTCGGGTACTCTGACCTCGCCGACCTATTCTTCGTGTGGCTCAAGCGTGCGACCACCAAACCGCAAGCTCGATTCGCGGAGTACGGCGCAGACGGCAAGACACCGAAGGCACTCGAGATCGTCGTGAACCCAGGGGCATCGAGCGACGGGCGCGGGCCGAAGGATCACGACTGGTTCTACTCGCAGATGTGCGAGGCATTCGCGGAGGCACGGCGAGTCGTCGCCCCTGGCGGAATCGGAGTCGTCGTCTTCGCGCACAAGGACACAAAGAGTTGGGAGGCCCTGCTCTCGGGCGTGATCGACGCCGGGTGGGTCGTCACCGCATCATGGCCAATCGACACCGAACGCCCCACCCGCCAGCGGGCGATTGGTTCGGCGGCACTCGCCTCGTCCGTTCATCTCGTATGCCGACCGCGAGAGACGACTGACGGGATGCTGGTGACGGACAGAATCGGTGACTGGCGTGACGTTCTCCGCGAGCTTCCCTCTCGGATTCACGAGTGGCTCCCACGACTCGCGCTCGAGGGCGTGGTCGGCGCTGACGCGATCTTCTCGTGCCTCGGACCGGGGCTTGAGATCTTCTCTCGTTACTCACGCGTAGAAAAGGTCTCAGGCGAAGCCGTCACTCTGCGCGAGTACCTCGAACACGTTTGGGCAGCGGTGTCCCGCGAAGCACTGTCGATGATCTTCGAAGACGCGGAAACGGCCGGGCTGGAGGGGGACGCGCGGATCACGGCAATGTGGCTCTGGACGCTCGCGGCCCCTGCCACCGAGTCGGGCCATGCCGAGGAGACCGAGGATGCTGATGACGAAAGCGAGGAGGAGGAAGGCCAACTGGCCTCGACAGCGACTGGCTTCGGCCTCGATTTCGACGCTGCACGAAAGATCGCCCAGGGGCTTGGCGCGAAGCTCGATGAACTCAGCCATGTCGTCGAGGTGAAGGGAGACAAGGCTCGCCTGCTCGCCGTTGCTGAACGCACCAAGTATCTATTCGGGAAGGCGGACGACACACCGAAGGCGAGCAGGGCAGCAAGAAGGAGGCAGATGACGCTCTTCGGTGAGCTCGAAGAGGCGGCGGAAGCCCAAGGCTGGGGCGACGGCGGCGCCCCGAAGGCAGGCACGACGACGCTCGACAGAGTGCATCAGGCGATGCTGCTCTTCGGCTCGGGACACGGGGAGGGACTCAAGCGCTTCATCGTCGAGGAGGGTGTCGGAAAGCAACCGCAATTCTGGAGGCTCGCGCAGTCTCTGTCTGCGCTCTACCCGAATGGCACGAACGAGAAGCGTTGGATTGATGGCGTTCTCGCGCGCAAGAAGGGGCTGGGATTCTGATGCGACTATCGGTGATCAACCAGTACCCGGCCCTCAAGGCCACGGGCTCCAGACTTCAGACGCTCATTGGTGAGTTCGCTGACCGACCAATGGCGCAATTTCGTTGTCTTGTTGCCTTCGCTTCAGAGCAAGGCCTGCAACAGGTGGAGGATTGCGTTCTCGATTTTCTGAGGCGCGGCGGATCCATCTACTTCATCGTCGGCGTCGACCTTGGAGGCACATCTCGAGAAGCGCTGGAGAGGTTGCTCTCCTGGAAGCGTGCGTTTCCGAGGCGCGTCGACGCGCGCGTGTTCTCTACCGCCGATAACGCGACGATCTTTCATCCGAAGGTGTACTGGTTTGACTCGACGGAGCGACGAGTCGTGATTGTCGGATCAGCGAATGCGACCAACGGCGGTCTTCTCAAGAACTTCGAAGTGTCTCTTGAGATGGAACTGGAGCCCTCCCTAGACGGCGACGCCTTTGAGGATCTCGACTTTCTGTGGATGACATATTCGAGCCCGCTTCCCCCTCTCTCTGAGACCAACCTTCTCGAGATTGATGCGTCACTTGTGGCGCGTTTGAAATCAGGTCGCCCTCCTACCGATGGCAATGCCGCCTTGCCTCACCCACTTGCCGGCTTGAGAAGAGCAGGCCCGGCGAAGCCGAAAGTGCCGCCAAAGAAGGCAACGGATATCACGGGAGGTGTCGAGCTAGTAATGGATATCCTCGAAGAGACCAGGCGGACACAGGTTCAGCTGCCTGTGGGCGCCTTGCCATTCTTCAATGCGGAGCCCGAGCGGACGAAGAGCATCAACCTGCATCAGGTCTTTCGCGGGAACGTCGTAAAGAGCGACAAGCGTCCCTTTATTCATTTGGACAACAACACCCACCGGCTCGAGATAGACGCAATCCGGGGTCTGCCCAGGCCGCAAATCGTACGGTTCTGGCACGCCACCAGCGACTCGCGGAACGTTCACTACGAGGTCCTGCTTCGGGGCACGAGGCGCTACGCCGAGGCGGATTCGTTGCTTCGACGCGCAGGCAGGCAGACTCGAGTGGGAGCCCGCCGATGGTTGGTCAGGAGGCCCGCGGCAGGCGGTGTTTCCTCGAAGCGAAAGTCACGATGACTATGAAGCCTTGGTACAAGGTCATCACTCCGCGTGAGGATCTTCGCGATGGGAGGCCACTAGACGCCTCAGAGTTCGCGGTTCATCTCGACCACGTTCGCGATGGACGCGCACCGGCCGTCTATCAGAACCCCAGCGAGTTCTTCGAGCGCACGTTCCTGACGAAGAACCTCCGCGAGCTGAGCGCGCAGGTCGTCCGGCGCCTCTCTGGCGTCACGGTCGAGACGTCGGCCACATTCAATCTGTCCACGCAGTTCGGCGGGGGAAAGACGCACTCGCTGACCCTGCTCTATCACCTGGCGAAGAATGGCGATGCGGCGAGGCCTTGGAAGGGTGTCTCCGGCATCCTTCGGGACGCAGCGGTGTCATCCGTGCCCAAGGCGGAGACTGCGGTCTTCGTCGGAACCGAGTTCGACTCGATCAGCGGGCGCGGCGGAAGTGATGGGACACCGCTTCGCAAGACCCCGTGGGGCGAGATCGCCTTCCAGCTTGGAGGCAACGCCGGATTCGCGGTGGTCGAAGAACACGAGAGGGCAATGACCGCCCCGGGCGGCGACGTGATCGAGCGAATTCTCCCGAGAGACCGACCAGCGCTCATCCTCTTCGACGAGCTGATGAACTACGTCAGCCGAAGCCGAAAGAGCGGGCTCGCCGCGCAGCTGTACACGTTCCTGCACAACTTGTCTGAGGTCGCGCGGGGACGCGACAACGTTGTCCTCGCCGTCTCTATCCCCGCGTCTGAACTGGAGATGACCGTCGAGGACCAGTCGGACTTCGAGCGCTTCAAGAAGCTGCTCGACCGCCTCGGCAAGGCTGTCATCATCTCGGCCGAGGCCGAGACGTCGGAGATCATCCGTCGCCGGTTGTTCGAGTGGCAAGGGCTCACCAAAGACGCCCTTGCGACGGTTGAGGACTACGAGGCGTGGATCCTGGCGAACAGGCAGCAGATCCCGAGCTGGTTTCCGGCTGAGAATGCCCGGGATGCGCTCAAGGCGTCGTATCCCTTCCATCCTTCGCTGCTCTCCGTCTTCGAGCGCAAGTGGCAGGGACTTCCCCGATTTCAGCAGACCAGAGGAGTGCTGCGGTTGCTCGCGCTCTGGGTGTCCAACGCTTACAGCGAAGGCTACAAAGGCGCCCACAAGGACCCTTTGATTTCGCTCGGAACCGCGCCGCTTGACGATCCGCTCTTCAGGGCGGCGCTCTTCGAGCAGCTAGGAGAATCCAGGCTAGAACCCGCTGTTACAACAGACATCGCGGGTAAAGACCACGCGCACGCTGTCCGCCTCGACCTGGAAGCGACGCCCGAGATCAAGAAGGCCAGGCTGCATCGCAAGGTCGCCACGACGATTCTCTTCGAATCCAACGGCGGCCAGCAGCGTGGCGAGGCGACCCTGCCAGAGGTCCGCCTGGCTGTCGCCGAGCCTGGCTTGGACATCGGCAACGTTGAGCAGTGCCTCGAAGAGCTGACCGACAGCTGCTACTACCTGGCCGCCGAGAAGAACCGCTACCGGTTCAGTTTCCAACCGAACCTCAACAAGCTGCTAGCCGATCGCCGAGCGAGCGTGAGCGCAGCCTCGATCGACGAGATCGTCAAGAAGGAGATCCAGAGGGTCTTCGGCACCGGTGGATACGTCGAGCGTGTCTGGTTTCCGACGAAGAGCAACCAGGTACCCGATCGCCCTGTGTTGACGCTTGGTGTGCTCGCGCCCGAGAACGTCGCCAAGGAAGGTTCCACACAGAGTCTGCTCGCGTCCATGACCGCAGAGAGCGGCACGTCGTCACGCACATTC
>JBFWPD010000128.1:0-9063 GCA_050250175.1 Vicinamibacterales bacterium | reverse complement strand
ACGCACAGCGACACCTGCGTACCGGGCGTGATCGTCGCGGGCGACGCGTCGCGCGACGCGCAGGTCATTGCCGTTGCTGTCGGCGAAGGCTTGAAGGCGGCGGTCGCGATCAACCAGGCACTCCAGCGCGAGACGCTCAGGCCCTGACGATCCCCCCTTCGCTACCGCCGCTCCCCGATTGCTCCAGCCGCGCCGGAAGAAATGCTGGAAGGTTCCCGCCGGCGCCAGACCTCGATCTCTCCGAAGCTGCGATCGTGCCGGTAGAGAGCTTCGATGGCGGCGAAGAGCCGCAGCAGTG
The DNA here is from genome assembly GCA_050250175.1 of Vicinamibacterales bacterium. Lineage (GTDB taxonomy): Bacteria > Acidobacteriota > Vicinamibacteria > Vicinamibacterales > CAVVIG01 > JBFWPD01. Next base: position 8,765 of record JBFWPD010000128.1, on the reverse strand, counting down.
GCGGGTGCCGGCCGTCTCGCGCTTCGGCCGGACTCCACACGACGACCGAATCGCGGTGCGTGCGGAGCGCTTCCACGAAGGCGTCTTCTGTGCTGGCGTGGACGATTGTCAGAAGAGCAATGGACTCGGCAGGGAAGACTGACAGTCGGCCCGATGGCCCTGTGAGGGCCGGCAGGCCATACAGCGCGTTCGCAACGCGTATCGAAGGCGGCAGTGTCCGCAGATGGCCGAGGACCGACTGGTAGTCCGACCAGTAGTACCTGGCCGCGTACGCTGGGAGTAGAGCCATGGACGTATAGCCGAGCGGCGTCCGGGCAGACACGCGGTCCGGGGCCATCGTCACCGCTCGAATGCTTCGTCCCGGGTCGCTGAATCGAGGTTTGACAGCAACCCCGGACGAAAGGACGAGCAGCACGAGCGCTGCAGCCGTCGTGGGCGGCCAGCGGCGCGCTTCGATCGCGATCGCGACGAGGACTGCGCCCATCATCGACCAGAACAACATGAGGGGGTGCCGGAGATAGAGATGCGGAAAGGGGCTGATGGGCGCGTAGGTCACAGCGCCCGCGAATGCCAGGGCCCAGGCTCGTGCGGGTCTCCGCACCTGACGGCCGGCCCCGGTCAGAAGAACGGCGACGACGAGCGGGACGGCGATCAGTCTGACCCCGGCCAGCTGGAGGATCCCCAGTCGGAAAATGCTGGTGATCGAGACCCGGCTGTATGTTCCGTCCGGCGCGAGCGTTCTGATCGACTCGGCGAAGTCGTCGAGCGCACCCGCGAGTATCAGGGGCAGAAAGAGCACCGCTAATCCTGCGGCTCCGGACAGAGTGAGGATGAGTAGCGGCCCGATCGTCTTCCGTCTCGATTCTCCCGGCTGACGGACCTGCGCATCGAGGGCTACCGCGAGCGCCGGTAGAAATACGAGCGCCTGCGGGCGAATCGACACTCCGACAGCGGCCGACAGCCCCGCGATGATCCAGCCGGTGCGGCCGCGCCATGCCTGAACGACGAGGAGCGACGCTAGCAGGAAGAAGGCCGCGTGCCAGTCGCGCTGCGCCGTGAGGGCGTAGTTCAGATCAAGGTAGTACGAAACAAACAGCGCGTAGCCGACGATTCCTGGAAGCGCCGCATCGAACACGCGACGGCTCCAGACCCAGAGGAGGAGGCCGAGCAGGACGACAGGACCGCATCGAATAGATAGAGCGGTGCCGTTTGGCCCCAGCCAAAGAGCGTTCCGATTGCCCAGAAGAGGTAAATCGTCCCCGGGAAGTTATTGAGCCTGTAGTCCTGATACGGGACCATCCCTTCGTCCCACGCCCGCGCGGCGGAGGCGAAGACGTCGTGATCGGTCCACCAGGGCCATGTGGCGTAGTGCGGAATCCAGGTGAGCAGTTGAGCGGCGACCAGCAGGCCGAGAGCAAACGTGAGCACGCGCAACAAGACGTGTTGCGGCTCCCGGGGCTCGGCGTGGACCGATTCAGACGGAAATGCCTCCAGAGACAGCTCGTCCTGGCCAGGACTCGGCGGCGGGGCGTCTGAGGACATGAGGAACACTGTCCGAGCGCTCGAGGTGCGCGCATTCTAGCTGAATGCGAGGCCGAGTCCGAACCTCAGTTGACAAGGCGTCGACGCGGGTCATAATCACGCTCGCCGAATTACCAGGTTCGCTTTCTCGAGCAACGGTGTTGCCCCTAAGAGGTACTCGTGCAGCGTGATGCCTCGCTGACTCTGTCCAGGCTTTCGTTCCGGCTACTCTGCCTGTTGGCGTGCCTGGCGCTCCTTCCGGCCGCCGATCTTCGCGCGCAAGGCTCGCCCGCAGCGGGCGAGCTGCGGAAGCAGGCGACGGCAGTTCCTCTGCCGAGCGGCCAGTCGATCGACGTGGACGGCCGGTTGGACGACGAAGCCTGGCAGCGTGCGCCGGCTATCACAGACTTCGTGCAGAAGGAACCCATCGAGGGTGCGCCTCCCACCGAACGCATGGAAGTGCGCTTCGTGTACACCGATTTGGCGCTCTATGTCGGCGCGCGTATGTACAGCAACGATCCCTCGGCCATTCAGGCGCCGCTCGGCCGGCGCGACAGTACCGAGAATCCGGCGGAGAACTTCCTCGTCTCGCTCGACACCTTTCTCGACCGCCGCACGGCGTTCACTTTCGGCGTCACCGCCAGCGGCGTGCGAATCGATCGCTTCTATCCGACTGACGAAGAGTCGTCTCCTGACTACAGCTTCGATCCCGTGTGGCTGGCGCGCACTGCTATCGACGATCGCGGCTGGACCGCGGAGCTCTGGATTCCGTTCTCGCAGCTTCGATTCAACGAGGTCGACCAGCAGGTCTGGGGACTGAACCTGCAGCGGTTCACGCCGACGCTGAACGAGCACGACTTCTGGTCGCCCGTGCCGCTCACCGAGCAGGTGTGGGCGTCCCGCTTCGGAGAGCTGCGTGGCATCTCCGGCATCCGTCCGTCGCGGCGTCTGGAGCTGCTGCCCTTTGTCGTCGCGTCGTCTGCGGTCAACGGCAATGTGGACGAGCTCAATCCGCTCGTCGAGAGCTTCAACCCGGGGGGCAACATCGGGCTCGACATGAAGATGGGGCTCGGGCCTGGGCTCACGCTTCAGGCCACGGTGAACCCGGATTTCGGCCAGGTCGAGGCCGATCCCGCCGAAGTGAACCTCACGGCAATCCCGACGCTGTTCGACGAGAAGCGCCCCTTCTTCACCGAGGACTCGCAGTTTCTTCGCGGCGGCAACCTCTTCTCGTCGCGGCGCATCGGCGACCGGCCGCAGGGTGTCGAACGGGACATCCCGGTCTCCGGCGACTACGTGGACTATCCGTCGACGAACACGATCCTCGGCGCGGTGAAACTGACGGGCCGCGTGCGTCCGCGGACCTCGGTCGGCATCCTGACGGCCGTGACAGGCAATGAACACGCGCGGTCGGCAACTCGCGGGCTGCCGGGTATTGCCGACGTCCTCGTCGCCCCGCCTACGGTGTCCTCCGTGGCGCGGGTCACGCAGGAATTCGGGAACCTGGGATCGACGGCGAGCCTTTTCGCCGTCGGCCTCCATCGCGCGATGGACGAGGATGCGCCGCTCGCCAACCTCCTCTCACGCAACTACTTCGGACTCGGCGCCGAAACGGTGGCGCGCGTGAAGGGCGGTGAGTATCAGATCACCGTGATGTTCAATTCCACCTTCACGCAGGGCGAGCCGGCCGCGATCGAGCGCATCCAGCGGTCGTCAGTGAACTACTCGCAGCGGCCGGACCGCACCTCCCATCGTCTCGACGCGACCCGAACCACCGTCTCCGGATACACGCTGCGGCCGCGCATCGATCGCATTCGCGGGACCCACTGGCTGTGGGGCTTCGGCATGAACTTCGATTCGCCTCGGTTCTATCCGAACGAATTGGGCAGGATCGGCTCGTCGGATTCGATCGAGATGGTCAACAACTTCCTGACGTACCGTGAGACGAGGCCGGGACCGATCTTCAGGAACTACTCGTTCACCTATCGCCACTGGCTCGAGTGGAACTATGCGCTCGACCCGCTGATCCTCTCGCATCGTCCCAGGGCCGCGGTGACGTGGAGGAACTTCTGGACGAGCTCCCTCGAGGTCTGGGTCAATCAGCGGGCGAAGAACACGGGCCTGACGCGAGGCGGGCCGATGATGGAAACGCCCGGCGGCTATATCGCTACCATCAATACGGCTAACAGCACCGCGTCGAGGACGCGGTGGTCCATCGAGATGGAGATCGCGGGCGATGACGACGGTGGATACACGCGCGGAGTGAACGGCACCTTTTCATTTACTCCCAGCCCGCGCTGGCAGCTCTCACTGACACCGTCGTACGAGCGTCTCGTTTACACGCAGCAGTATGTGAACACGGTTGGCGGAGGCAGGCCGGAGACGTTTGGAAACCGGTACGTTTTTGCGTCGATCAAGCGAAATACGCTGAGCACTCAGGTGCGCGCGGGCTTCACGCTGAGGCCTGACGTGAACATCGACGTGTATGCTGAACCGTTCGCGGCGTCAGGGCGATACAGCGACCACGGCGAACAGCTCGTGCCCCGTTCGCGTGAGCGCCTGACGTATGGGACCGAGGGAACGACGATCGAGCGACAGGACGACGGCCGGCTTCGCGTGACCGTCGGCGATTCCTCTTTCACGCTGGCCAATAACGACTTCCTCAGGCGTTCGTTCCGCAGCACCATCGTTCTCAGGTGGGAATGGCGTCCAGGCAGCACCTTGTACGTGGTGGGGCAGCAGGCGCAGGAAGACAGGTTCTCAGCCGGCACCGCCGGCGGTGTGGACCTGCTGCGCTCGTTCACGGACCCTGGACAGAGCCTCTTCATGGTGAAGATGTCCTACTGGTTGCCGGTGAACTGAAGACGCGGCCTCGAACTCGGAACACTGCAGCCGCTGCGCCCCGAAGGCCTCGACGCGGACGATGATCCCGCTGATCTAGAATCTGGCCGCATCATGACCAAGCCGAAGATCCCCGTTCGAGATCCGCAGTGCCTGCTCGAACACCTCGACGAGAACGTGTTGATCTATCACCCTCGACTCACCAAGACGATTCATCTGAATCAATCCGCCGCCATCGTCTGGGACCTGTGCGACGGGACACGCTCGGTTCAGGAAATCGCCGACGCCCTGGTGCAGGTGTTTCCCGATGCCGCTGCGGACATCCGGGAAGACGTTGACGCGACGCTGCAGCGGTTTGCGGACGAAGGTGCGATTGAGTTCAAGTGACTCGGGAGAGCCAGTGTCAACTGATGTGACGGAGCGTGTCGTCTCGTTCGCCGGCAGCAGCGTGCAGATCGACTGCCGCGGAGTCCAGGCGGTCGAGATTGTCGACTTCCTGTACCGGGATCTGCCCGCATCCGAGGGCCCATCGCCTCATGTCACTCTGAAGCTGCGTGTCGAGCCGGAACAGGAGAAGGTGATCCTCCGCAATGGACGGGTCGTTCACTACAAGGGCCGCTCGGTCGGAGGGGTAGGGGTGGCGCTCCTGCAACAGACCTTGTTCCATCTGGCCGACAAGTCCGGGGGCGGCCTACTGCTTCACGCCGCCGCCGCTTCGTGGCGAGGCCGTGCGGTGCTGTTCCCCGGAAAGACGGGAACGGGGAAGTCGACGTTGATGTCCTGGCTGATGACGAAGGGGTTCGATTACCTGACCGACGAGCTCGTCTACGTGCCGTTCGGCTCTGACAACGTCGACCCGTTTGTCCGGCCGCTGAACATCAAATCGTCGGCGAAGGGTGCTCTGGCCCCCGCCATCATCGACTTCGACGCGCTGGCATCACAGCTCATGAGCAGCCCGTCAGTCACTCTGGTGCCGAGAAGCGCCCTGGGACAGAAGGGAAACGTCGGTAGCACACCGGTGGGCCTGATCGTCTTCCCCACGTTTCAATCAACGGCTTCCTTTGTCTTCGACGCCCTCCCGCGTGCCGCGACGGGGATGGGTCTGATGTCCTGCCTGATTAACGCCCGAAACCTGCCCGACCACGGTTTCCCTGAAGCGACGCGTCTGGCGAAGAGTGTCCCTGGCTTCCGACTCGAGTATTCGGACTTCTCACAGTTGGAAGGCTGGCTCGACGACCTGAAGGCGTCTGAGTGTCTCCGACAGGCTTCACCTCCTCAACTCGTTGACAATCAGGATTTTATCAGCTAGAGTTCGGCGAACTTTTCTTCGGTTGAGGTTCATCCAGGTTGAGTGCCACCGCACGGCAGCCTGGACAGACTGTGGAGCTGTCGCCAATGAGTGAGAACGAGGACAAGCACAAGGGCAAGAAAGCGCATTTGAGGAAGTCCAACCCATCAGCGCAGGAGGCTCCCAAGAAGCGTCATGCTCAGTCTCGGAGAGACGCCCTCAAGCGCTTGGCTGTCGGAGGTGCTGTTCTTGGTGGCGCCGTTACGGCTCTCCCCAAGAAATGGATGAAGCCCGTCGTCGACTCCGTGATCGTCCCTGTCCATGCACAGGCGACCGGCGTCATCAATGCCTTCTGGATTCTGGGAGACGACGCCCCCGGTGGGCCGGATGTCGGGATCGGTGCCGGGACGACCAGCGCGGCCGACACGGCTCCCAACGGCGACTACCTGTACGACGACGGCACCACCATGAGGGTATACGGCACACTGGTACCGCCGGCGGCCGTAACCGTCAGCGTCAGTGGCGTTGTCTCCGGAACCACCTACGGCGACGCCGACTTCGGAGGCGACGATACCGCGGCGAGCGGCGACTCTGGCGCGTTCAGTTTCGGTGACTACTCGCCCCAGAACGGTGATTTCGGTGACACGCCGGGCGACGGGACGATTACCCTGACGGTGTCGGCTCCGGGCTATGCGAGTAGCGTGATCACTCTGAATATCAATTTCACCCCTGCCCCGTAGGCACGCTGAGTCGCGACGCACCAACCAAGCCAAGCCCCCCGAGTCTTCGGGGGGCTTTCGTTTTCAGGTCTCATTCACTGAAGCAGGCGTTGCCGTGGTGATCCGGCAAAGCGATGGGCGAGCGCCTGCAACCTGGGGGTCGCTCTGCCGGCCAGGTTTTTTTCACGTTCTCGATCGTGCGGCGTTAGCAGCGACCAGTCATCCGAGTCATATCGAGCCTGGTCGAGCATCGCGCGACGATCGTCCGAAGAGATATCAATACTGAAGTGGCTGAGCGCCAGTTCAGGCACGACCTCGGCGATGGCCTCGTATGCCACCGCCTTCACGCTAGGGGCGCCTCGCAGCGCGGCTTCGCAAAAGCGTCCTAACGCGCGGGCGCAGTATTCCTCGAGGCTCATTGCCTGAGGCTCCGAATCCCGCTCGAGGATGAACGGGCGCGCACGATCCGCCATCCAGCCGACAGGACGCTCGAGCAGTTGAACGAGAACTTCGACAGGATCCCTGTGGACGAAGCAGCTGCGCACCTCGGGAAACGCCTGGGCGAACACCGGTTCGCGGAGCACCGCCCAGCTCGACGTCTTCAAAAAGACATGGGCATGTGCTGCTTTGAAGCCTGCGCAATACAGCTGGCCGAGTCGATGCAGCCATTCGGGTCGAAAGGATGACGCCGCCTCCGGAGAGCTGAGCAGCGCGTTGAGGGCTTCCGGTTCGACGATGCACGCGCACGATGCCGGAGCGGAAAGCATCCGCGCGGTGAGCGTGCTTCCGCTCCTCGGCATGTGGAAGATGAAGCCGGCCGGCGAGAGGTCGCGGGCGTGCTCCGGGATCGCCACGTCCATCAATGGCTGCCGCACCGATTCGACGACGGCGTTCAGGTCCAGGTCAGAGAAAAAGCGACGCGGCGATTGATCGATCCGGGCCATCTCCACGATGGGCTCACCGAAGGCGTAGCTGATAGACTTCGGGATCCAGTGCTGGCGATCGCTTGCGGCGCTGGACCTCAGGAAACGGCTCTCGTGCACATCTCTCCCGAAGCCGGCTGGTTGCCGGCGAGAATCGGACGCAAGCAGGGATACGTGCAGCTGCTTCTGGGCAGGCTCGAGGGACGCTGCCCGACGGCGCCCTCGCTCGAAATGGATCTGCTCGAATCCACAGAGCAAGCGGCCGTCGAACTCGGCGAGGCGCTTCGGGGGCGGACTGCGGCGTCGGCGCAGCCGGCAGGCTTCATCTTCCACATGTCACGGACAGGGTCGACGGTGACGGGCAGCATGCTGCGCGCCGCAGACGTCGCGTTCGTCTCCGAACCTTTGGCTGTGAACGACCTGTTCTTCCGGCTCGATGGCGATGAACTGCTCGACGAACAGTTGAAATTCATCATCGACTGGTTCGTGACGGCTCTGGGCGGCTCGCGACGAGTCGTGTTCAAGTTTTCGAGCTGGGTGTCACTGCATCTCGATCGCTTCGAGCGATTGTATCCGTCAGTGCCGCGCGTGTTCATGTACCGGGAACCCGTCGAGGTCGTATCGGCCGTCGTCAACGAGGCGCCGTTCATGTTCCGCCGCGAGCTGGTTCGCTCGCTGTTCCGATCGAAAGAAAGAAACGACCCGGCGTTCGAGCAGCGGATGCTCCATGCGCTGCGCGGGCAGGTGGACTACGGGCGAGATTGTACGTACGTCGAGTTCGTTGCCCGCTTCATCGGGTCGATCTGCGAGCCCCCGGCTGCGGCGTACGCCACCGGGCGGCCGATTCTTCCGATCAACTACGCGACCTTCAAGCGGCAGGTGATTGAGGAGATGGCCCCGGCGTTCGGCATTCAGATCGACGACTCGAGACGACGCCAGATGCTCGACGCGGCTCAATACGACGGGAAGACCAGGGAACGCATCGTCTTCACGCAGGACGCGACGCTCAAGCGCCAGGCGGCGACTCCGCTGATGACCGAGTTGAGCGCGCAGTACATCCAGCCCTCGATCGACATCTTCATGGACGCGGTCGCGAGACGCTGACGTGGCGAGCAGTTCCAGAGCCGCCGGCGTCATTGGTACCGTGGCCCTTGCCGCTGTCACGTTCCTGAACGCGTGCGGGTCTGATGGTGGCGCGCGCGAAGTCGTCGCGCCGGTTCGGCATATCGACACGCACGGCGAGCGCGTGCCCGATCTTGCCGAACACTTCACCGTCAGCAACGTCAGGAGCGGAGCCTGGTCCGATCCGGCGACATGGGATGGCGGACGCATTCCCGAAGCGGGTGAGACGGTCAGGATCGCTGAAGGGTCCCGTGTCGAGTACGACGTCGTGAGCGACGTGCGTCTCCACGCCGTGGGGGTGGCCGGGACGCTGGCGTTTCGTACGTCGGAAGACACGCGGCTGAGAGTGAC
>JBFWPD010000127.1:0-9138 GCA_050250175.1 Vicinamibacterales bacterium | reverse complement strand
CACCGGCCAGCTTCCCACATGAATGTCGGAACGGCAGGGCCTGGCAGTAGGATAGGGGTCACTCGTCAAGGAGGGCCTATGCAGCCTCGGACCGCCGCGCGCGTCGCCACTTTCGTCACCGCGATCGCGCTCACCATCGGGGGGTCGGCCTCAGCGCAGACCGTCGTCGAATCCAGTTCGGAGATCCGGTTCCAGCTCGACCTCGTCGTGCCGCAGTCGGCTCTCGATCCGTTCCTTCCGCCAGGGTTTGCGATGAACGTCGCGACGCAGGGGAATGCCAAGGACTGCAACCTCCGCGTGATCTTCATCGACCGTCTGACCATCAACGGACCCGACGGCAATCCGGTGGGGAAGGGATCGAACCGTCATGTCTACATGGCGATGCCGGTGCGGGATGCGGGAGGTAACAACGCACAGCTCATGATTGGCGGTCTCACAGCCGATCCCGCCGACGCGCCCGGTCCGTTCGGCAACTACATCCACGCGACGACGGCGACCGTGAACCGGACGATCAACGGCGAGGGGCCGAACGTCACCGAAACGCAGGACTGGATGTTCCAGGCGGCGACGGGCGAGCATCTCGAGCTGCACGTCACCTTCGAGCGCGGCGTCGCGATCCGTCGTCCTGCGGCGACGACGACGTTCTATTCCGCGAAGGATCCGGCAGTGAGGCAGCTGTCCGAGCAGGAGCAGGTGCTCGAGGTGTTGCGGAACGTGACGACGACTCCGCCCGACAAGGTCAAGGCGTACTCGTTCAAGGGATCGGGCGGGAGCTACGCGAAGATCTTCAATGGGACCGAGAGAACGGTCAGCTGGGACAACATCGTCTGGCTGATGCGGACGGTGTCGAGGCCCTGAGTTAGAGCGGTCGAGGCGGACTGCCGAGTCCGCCTCGGTCACCGTGGTTGGGAGCGGTTTGCTACCACTCTATGTAGATGATGCCGTCGTTGCCGTTACCGCCGGCGAAGCGGATCGGGTCGGTCGTGAAATCGTAGCCCCCCGCGCCTCCGCCGGCCCCGTAGCCCACGCCACCCTGCCCGCTGGTGGCGCCGCCGCCTCCGGCCCCGGCTGTTGGCCCCGCGGCTTCAACAAGGATGCCGCCGGCCCCGCCGCCGCCCGCGTTCGACATCGATCCGCCCGCGCCGCCCGCCCCGGCCGTGAGGGCCGACTGCGTGAAGTTTGCGAGCAGTCCCGAGTAGTCGCCCTGCCCTGTGCCGCCCGTGACCGTGCAGGACACCCCGTTGCCGCCGCCGCTACCGCCCGCGCCTCCGGTCGTTCCACCGTTGCACGCGCCGCCGCCACCGCTTCCGCCGTTGTTCCCTGACGCGTTGCCACTGGTGACGCCGGTCCCGCCAGGGGCAGACACCAGCGCAGCGCCGAACGTCGTGGTTCCGCCAGGAGTGCCGGCGAACTGATTATTGTCGTTAGCCTGCGCCGCACCGGTACCCCCGGCGCCGACCGTCAGGGAGATGTTGTCGCCCGGACTCACCGCCAGAAGTGCGTACGCCACGAGTCCGGATCCACCGCCACCCTGATGCCCGCCTCCGCCGCCTGCTCCACCGCCGACTGCCAGTACGCGCAGCGACGTAATGCCCGCAGGGACGGTGAAGCTTCCTGACGTCGTAAAGAGCTGGTTGCTGGGTAACCCGCTGGCCTGTGCGTGGAGGGGAAGCACGATCGAATCCACGACGGGCTTCGTCCAGGATTTCGGAAGCACGTTGCCGGCTACGACCGCGCCGGTTCCGGCTGCCAGTGCGCGCAGCAGAGCGCGGCGCGCGGGGTTGGTCACACTTGCAGTCGCCGGGGTTGCCGGCCTGCGTTCGATCATGTCTCCTCCAGTGAGAGTGGGTAGAGCGCGGAGCCGACGTCCGCCGTGCAACTCGCCGCGAAACTGTACCACGGGCGCCCGTCCAATTTGGTAGGACAGACGCGCAACGTTGGGCGCATGCGACGAACGGTGACGCAGTTGCTGCCGTGGGAAGGGACGTGCAACGCGCGCATGACGTCAGTTCTCAATGGCCGACAGATCGAGTCGGCCGAGACGTTCCGGATCGGCCAGGATGTTCATCTCCACGATCCTTCCGCTGGCAATCGTGAAACCGGTCACGGAAAACAGGTGACCGTCCGGCCGTCGCGACACGAAGCCCAGTTGTCCGTTCACGAGCACGAGCTCATTCGACAGGCCGATGCTCGAGAACGTCGCGGCTTGTGACGCCACTTCCCGTGCCCCTCGCACGATCCGTGTGGCAGCCTTGAGCGCGCCGCCGTCGGCGCGCAGCACGATGTCCGGATCGAGTACGGCGACCAGCCCCTCGAAGTCGCCCTTCTGGGCGGCGGCCATGAACGCGTCCACGACGCGCCGCTGCTCGCGCAGATCGGGCGCTCGATTGAGTGCGCTGCTCTGAACGCGCCGCCGCGCACGGCTCGCGAGCTGACGCGCCGCGACTGAGGACCGGTCGACGATCGGCGCGATTTCGTCGAAGCTCATGCCGAACACGTCGTGCAGGACGAAGGCAAGACGCTCGGCCGGGTCGAGGGTCTCGAGGACGACCAGCAGCGCAAGTCCGACCGAGTCGGCAAGCATCGCGCTGGCCTCCGGATCGCTGTCCGCGCGGGTGATCACCGGATCGGGGACATGCGTGTCGTTTCCACCATCGTCATCGAGAGGCTCCTCGCGGCGGGACTTCCGTGCCCGCAGGATGTCCAGGCACACGCGCGCGACGACGGTCGTGAGCCAGGCGCGAAGGTTCTCGATATCGGCGCCCTGGTTCCGGCCGAGCCGAATCCAGCTTTCCTGGACGGCGTCCTCTGCTTCGGTCGCCGACCCGAGCATCCGGTAGGCCACCGCGCGCAAGTGCGCCCGATGTTCCTCGAACTCGTCGGCCAGCCGTTCAGGTGTGGGCATCGGTCACATTCCTCTGTCGTGTTCCGTCATGGTAGTGACGGACCGAACGTCGATGATGATGTGACAGAAGAGGGGGGCGAGCGATGAAATCGTGTCGAGCCGGGCTGGCGCGCGGTCGAGATCCGGCCGGCCGAGCAGTGCTGGTGAGGAGGCGACAGTGACCTGGAGCACATGGATTCGGCAGGCGCACCGCTGGATATCGATCGCGTTCACGTTGACCGTCATCGCGAACTTCGTGGCCCTGGGCACGGGGGATGGGACGCCACCCGACTGGGTGACCTACTCGCCGCTCCTTCCGCTGGCATTGCTCCTGTTCACTGGTCTCTATCTGTTCGTGCTGCCGTATGCTGCCAGGTGGCGCAAGGGGTAGGGCGAGGGCGACATGCGAGGCACTGGCCTGCGCGGCGTGGGCGGAGTGAGCACAATGGCGAAAAGAGCGTCAGGGAAGTCGGCGACATCTTCAAGGAGGGTGATCGTCAAACGAGCCGCCATGAAGGGGGCCAGACCGCGCGGGGGCGCAGGGAAGTCGCAATCGGCCACGAAGAGCGGAATGAGGAGCGCCGCGTCGCAGACGATCGACGCGCGCATTCGTGAGCTTGGCGGCTGGCGCGGGCCCGTGCTGAAGCGGATGCGTGCGCTGATTCACGAAGCGGATCCCCAGGTGGTCGAGGAGTGGAAGTGGGCGAAGCCATCCTCGCCGGGAACTCCCGTCTGGTCGCACGACGGGATCATCTGCACGGGCGAGTCGTACAAGCAGGTGGTCAAGCTGACGTTCTTCAACGGGGCGTCGCTGAAGGATCCGGCACGTCTCTTCAACTCGAGCCTCGAGGGGAATACACGACGTGCCATCGACATTCGCGAAGGCGATGCGATCGACGCGGCGGCGTTCAAGGAACTGATTCGCGCCGCCGTCGCGTTCAACGTGGCAAAGACGCGGTAAGGACCTTTCCTGAAGCCTGAAGCCTGAGGCCCGGAGCCTGAAGCCGAGTAGCATTCACTATGCTCCTGCGTCACGAAGGGTTCCGGCGTCTGTGCCGTGCGCGCGATCTGCTCCAGGCGCCCGACGAGCCGGCGCCGACGATCGAGCAACTCGCGCGCGAGGTCGGCATCTCGCCGTTTCATCTCATCCGGCAGTTCCAGGCCGTCTTCGGCGTCACTCCCCATCAGTACCGCATCCAGGCGCGACTCGATCGTGCCTGCCGCCTGCTCGCCAGCGGCGATCTGTCGGTGACGGATGTCTGCATGGAGGTGGGCTTTTCGAGTCTCGGGAGCTTCAGCGCGCTCTTCACGCGACGCTTCGGCGAGACGCCGAGCGAGTACCGGGCGCGCGTGCGGCCGGCCGATCTCGCGCCCGGCTGTCTCAGCCTGATGGGCGCCGCGCCGCACCGCAGTTTTCGAGAAGCATGACTCCCGCGTTTCCGGCACACTTCCGTGACTCACTCGCGGGGAGGGCTGATGCGGATCAAGCTGACGAGCGTGATGGTGGACGACCAGGAGAAGGCGCTCCGGTTCTATACGGACGTCCTCGGGTTCAGGAAGAAGAGCGACTTTCCGGTGGGGGAGTACCGGTGGATCACGGTCACCTCGCCGGAGGGGCCTGACGATGTGGAGCTGGCGCTCGAGCCCAATGCCAATCCGGCGGGGAAGGCGTTCCAGGACGCGATGTTCAAGCAGGGCATCCCGGTTGCGGCGTTCGAGGTGGGCGACATCGCCGCGGAGTTTGCGCGGCTCAGTGGTCGCAACGTGGCGTTCATGACGCCGCCCACGCCTGCGGGGCCAATCACGCTTGCCGTATTCGCCGATACCTGCGGGAATCTGATCCAGCTGTATCAGCCGAACTAGACTCCTGACGCATGGCCCTTACAGTCAAAGTCAAACGTCTCCTGTCTGAGGCGCAACTGCCCTCGTATGCACGGCCGGGTGACGCCGGGCTCGATCTCTTCGCCGCTGAACACTGCACGATCGAACCAGGTTCAGCGAGATTGATCAGGACCGGGATCGCGATCGAATTGCCCTCTGGTACGGAGGCTCAGGTTCGACCGCGCAGCGGGCTCGCGTTGCGCCATCAGATCACCGTCCTGAACACTCCGGGCACGATCGACGAGGGCTATCGCGGCGAGGTGGGCGTGATTCTGATTAATCACGGGAGGCAGGTGTTCGAGGTCACCATCGGCGCCCGGATCGCGCAACTGGTGGTGAAGCCAGTACTGACCGTGCAGGTTCAGGAGGTCGAATCGCTGGCCGAGTCGGTCCGCGGCACTGGCGGCTTTGGATCTACGGGGTGATTCTGAGCCGTTCAACGCTTTGAAGACGTCGAGCCGAGCGTCCTGAGAACTTGCCGTTACCTATGTCTCCGGAATAGACCTTTGGAAAGTGGTCGGGGCGACTGGATTCGAACCAGCGACCCCCTGCGCCCAAGGCGAGCGAACCCACACAACTGGGGGCAGCGGGAGACCGCTGCCCCTCGTTTTCCTTAGGAAATTCTCAACTTGGGGCAACTGCAGTAAACCACGAGCCGCTACCGATTGTCAGCCAATTGTCAGCCAAGAGCTGATTGAAGACCCTCCCCCGAAGGCTCGTCCCAACCATCAGATCCTGACCTGCAGTCGCCTGCCATCTCGCCCCCAGTTCACATCGGAAAGGTGGTACGGCCATGGATTTCGATCCTCGCTGGAATGATGACCCGCGCGACCGAGACGACGACAGCCGCGAACTCAGCCAAGGCAGTCGAGGCGTCTCGTCCGATCCACTCGAACGCGACGCGCGTGACCCGCGCGACGTGTTCACTCGTGATCTTGATCTGCCGCGCGGTCCGAACCGCGAGCGCGTGTGGTTCCGCGAGCACAGCGTTCTCTTGCGCGGCTCGGAATCGCGGGCGCTGGCGACGACCGGCGCGTTCCGCGTCGTGCACGCCGACGACCTCCGGGACAGCCGCGGCCAGGCCTACGACCCACGCAGCGGCGAACTCCGGCACCTGCGTGAACAGAAGCTCGTGCGAACCATCCCGATACGCGACGGCCGTGCGCTCGTCGTCCTGACCGAGCGTGGCCGCGACGTCCTCGAACGCAACCGGCACGAGCGTGAGCAACACTTCTACTCCGGCCTTCAGCGCCCACGCGAGTTGCTCCACGACGCGAAGGTCTACCAGGCGTACGAGCGCGAGGCCGAGCGGCTGCGCGAGGATGGCGCGGTCATCCATCGCGTGATGCTCGACACCGAGCTGAAACGCGAGTATCAGCAGTTCCTTCAAGAGCACAACCGCGGAAAGTCCGACAGCGACGGCCGTCCCGATCGTTCGCCCGATGAGATCGCACGCTGGGCGATGGACCACGACCTTCCGGAGAAGGACGGTCACGTTCAATTTCCCGATGCGCGCATCGTCTACGAGGACCGAGACGGCCGCGAACAGACGCGCGACATCGAGGTAGAGACGCTCAACTACCGCGGCGCGCACGCGTCCGCGAAAGCGTCATCCGGATTCAGTCGCCACAGCGCCGCAGGCATGCGAGTCGTCGGCTCACGTGGGGCCGGCGGCGGAGGCAGCCGGCGTGGCAGCGGCGGCTTCGCCTTCACCGCAAGCACCGGTAGGACAGGTGGTCGAACTCCCGATCCACGGCTCGTAGAGGAGTTGTTGCGATGAATCTCGATGACGCCATCGGCACCATCATCTCGCGCGGATTCACCGAGCGGCAGGCACGCTTTCTCGTGCTCGTCGCGCGTCACTCCGGCGTCTGCGTCATGCGCCAGTACTCCGCGTTCGCAGGCGTGGTTTTCGGCCACACGACGCGGAGGTTCTTCACCAAACTCGAGCGCCTCGGATGGGTCTCGACCTATGACTGCGCGCGCAAGCGAGCGCGCATCTACCACGTCCGCCATCGGGAGCTGTACGAGGCCATCGGCGATGCCGAATCTCGCCTCCGGCGTCCGCCCACCGTGCCACGCGCGCTCGAGCGCATCATGCTGCTCGACGTCATTCTGAAAGAGCCGGACCTCGTCTGGTTGGCCTCGTCCGAGGAGAAGATGACGCACGTCTCGGCGTTCACGGCGATCCCGAGGGACTCACTGCCGCAGATGACGACGCCGCAGGGGAGTTATGAGCCGGTGCGGTACTTCCCGGACCAGGCGCCGATCGGCATCCATCCCGATGGCCGGTGGATCTTGATCTGTCTGCTGACGCAGGACGCCAAGCGTGAGTTGCGGACTTTCCTCGAGCGGCATCTTATGTTCCTGGCCGCTCTGCCGACCTGGACAATCCGCGTCGTCATCCCCGCTCACATGACCGCCCACGGGATGCGTTTCGTCGACGAGGCGCGACGAAACCTGCGCTGGCGTTTCGACGGACAGTTCCGCGACGACCTCCGCTGGTACTTCGAAACCCGGCGAACCGGTGGCAACCCGGACGCGGTGTCAGACGATGACGAGCGCGCACACCGGGCTAGGTTGCGACGGTTCTCTGGCCTTGGGTTCTCTGCGCTCTACCCGCTCTGGGTTGCGAAGGGCGACGACGTGTTCCCGACCGTGGCTGCGCAGGTCGGCGACGCCCTGTTCCGTGAGGTTGGCGTCATCGAACCGCTGGTGCTACCGCACGCCTACAGTCACCTGGCGCCGCTGGTGGGGGTGGCGTAAGGAACGCGTATCTTGCGGGAAGGTGGGTTGGCTCGGCTGGCGATAGTAGTCAAAGACGTTATATTATTGCCAGCCGAGCTAGACCTTTCGTTTGCGCAAAGTAACGAATACTGTTACTTTATGCACATGGAAGGACGAACCGAAAACGCTCGGCAATACGTCGAAGGCCTCGCCAGGTCGGGACGTTACTTCTTCAATTCCGGCGACGCCCGGGCCGCCCTCGGCGTGTCCGCGGAGGCCGCCAAAGTGGCCCTCCACCGACTGTCGCAGCAGGGGCTCGTCTCCTCACCGGCACGCGGCTACTACGTCGTCGTGCCGCCCGAGTATCACGTCCTTGGCTGCCTTCCCGCCGAGCAATTCGTCCCCTCGCTGATGGAACGCTTGGGCCTTCACTACTACGCCGGTCTCCTCACCGCCGCCCAGTACCACGGCGCCGCGCATCAGAAGCCGCAGGAGTTCCAAGTCTGCCTCGAACGGGCTCGTCGGCCGCTGACCTGCAGCCGCGTGCGCGTCGCCTTCATCGTCCGCAAGCGGCTCCGCGATGTACCCGTTCAGAGCGTC
The DNA here is from genome assembly GCA_050250175.1 of Vicinamibacterales bacterium. Classification (GTDB taxonomy): domain Bacteria; phylum Acidobacteriota; class Vicinamibacteria; order Vicinamibacterales; family CAVVIG01; genus JBFWPD01. The sequence continues at coordinate 1,046 of JBFWPD010000127.1, read as the reverse complement.
AACACTCCGCGTGGAACTCTCCTCATTTCCACTCCTGAGGCGACCGCCCTGGACCTCGTCGGCTACCCACATCGAGCCGGCGGATTGAACCAGGTCGCGACCGTGCTCGGCGAGCTTGCCGAACGGCTCGACGCCGACAAGCTGGTGGCCGTCGCCGACACCGCGCCGCCGGCCTGGTCGCAGCGCCTTGGCTACGTGTTGGAGCGTGTCGACGCGGCCGAGAAAGCCGCCGCGCTTAAGGCCTGGGTGCAGGCCCACGCGCGCAAGTCCGCGGTCCTCCTGGCTGGCGCCAAGAGCAGTTCCGGACCCCCTGACAAGGGCTGGAAGATCGTCGTCAACGCCAGGCTGGAGCCCGACCTGTGATCCCGTTCGACTACATCACCGAGTGGCGCGCCGAAGCGCCGTGGATTGACGATGCGCAGGTCGAGCAGGACCTGGTGATCAGCCGTGCGCTCGTGGAGATCTTCAGGCATCCAGCGCTCGCCGATTCTCTTGCCCTGCGGGGCGGCACGGCGCTCTCCAAGCTGCAGCTCCGGCCGCCCGCGCGGTACTCGGAGGACATCGATCTCGTGCAGACCACGGCCCAGCCTGCCGGGCCGATGATGAACGCGTTGAGGGCCGTGCTGGAACCCTGGCTCGGCAAGCCGAAGTGGAAGCAGGGCGAGGGGCGAATCACGTTCTACTTCCGCTAAACGGCGGAGGGTGCGTCGCCCGTGCCGATGCGGCTCAAGGTCGAGGCCAATACCCGTGAACACTTCGCGCTCTACGGCCTCCAGAAGGCTCCGTTCAAGGTCGCCTCGCGGTGGTTCGAGGGCGCATGCGACATCCAGACCTACGAGCTCGACGAGTTGCTGGGCACGAAGCTCCGTGCGCTCTACCAGCGCAAGCAGGCGCGGGACCTGTTCGACCTCGAGATCGCCCTCACGCGTTTGCCCGTGGAGCCACAGCGAATCGTCGCGGCGTTCCTCGAATACATGGTCCGCGACGGCCACCCGATCACCCGCGCGCAGGTCGAACAGAACCTCGCGTTGAAGATGCGCGACGGG
>JBFWPD010000126.1:0-9146 GCA_050250175.1 Vicinamibacterales bacterium | reverse complement strand
GAATGGGTTGGAGCCGTATCACCGTACCACGAACGGTGACCCTTGCTGGCGTGGCGCATCGACGGCTTCACCCTGGAGCGTGTAACCTGCAGCCCCGAAGCCCGAAGCCCGAAGCCCGAAGCCCGAAGCCCGAAGCCTGGAGCCTGCTTCATGAAAATCTACACGCGCACCGGTGACCGCGGCGAAACCGCGCTCGTTGGAGGCGCTCGCGTCAGCAAGGCCGACCCGCTGGTCGACGCGTACGGTGAAGTGGACGAGTTGAACGCCTGCATCGGCCTGGCCCGCACGACGCTGCCGGATGCGGACCTCGACGAGATCCTGAGCCGCATTCAGCAGGACCTCTTCGCGCTGGGGGCGCAGCTCGCCGACCCGCTGCAGAAGACCACGCCCAAGGTCGCGAAGGCGTGGCTCGGTGACACAGACGTCGAGCGTCTCGAGCAGTGGATCGACCGGGTGGAAGGGGAACTGCCGCCGCTGACGCAGTTCATTCTGCCCGGTGGCCTCTCCACGGGGGCGACGCTTCACCTGGCCCGGGCGGTCTGCCGCCGGGGTGAACGCCGGATTGCCGGTCTGCAGCCTCCGGTGAACCCGGTCCTGCTTCGCTACGTCAACCGTCTGTCCGACCTGCTGTTCGTGCTGGCGCGCGCCGCGAATCGCCGCCAGGGGAAGAGCGAGCAGCCGTGGTGAGCGTGGTGAGATTGTAGCGTTCGACCTCGGCCTTGACGGCATCGAAGACCGTGCGCGCCAGTTCCTGGGAGATACGCTCGCGTATGGCGCCGCACTCGACGAGGGCGGTGTCGCCGATGGTTTCTATGGCGACGTCCCAGCGATCCCGCGCGATCCCTTCGGGACGGTCCTCGAAGCTCGTCGCGTGGCGCGCGGCCTCGCGCTCATGGCGCGTGGACGTCACGGCTGCGATCGGGACGCCATTGATCAGGACACGGACGGCCGCGATGTCTGCCTTGTCGATTCGCCGGTCGCCGTAGTGAAAGGCGTCGGCGTCTTCGGTGAAGAGGATGAGCCGTTCGTCAGTCGGAAGTTCGGCGATGACGCGCCGGCCCTGTGCCTCTTCCCGTGCGCGAGCTGCGACACGCCGGCGCCGGTGGAAGTGGAGTGTCGTCGCAAGACTCAGCGCCATGATCAGAAGCGCCAGGGCCACGAAGGCAGCGGCGACGTCACGCATTGCGGTCTGCAGCCATCATCGAATCATCCGGGCGTCTGTTCATCAGGACACGAATCGAGTCGCTGGATGACGAAGCGCCGCTACCGTGAACGATGACACAATGACTCCCGGATGCGCCAATCGCCGCCCGCGGCCGTTCGCTAACGGCCGGGCAGCCTGCGACGGCAAGTGAATCGATGAGCGCGTTCTCTGGTCCTCTGGCGGAAGCGTACGCAGCGTGCGAGCGGCTGGCGAGCGCTCACTACGAGAACTTCCCGGTGGCCTCATGGCTGCTGCCTGCTCCGATGCGGCCCCACATCGCCGCTGTCTATGCGTTTGCCCGGAAGGCCGACGACATGGCAGACGAGGGTGTCGAGGCATCCAGCATCAGGCAGGAGCGCCTGCGTGCGTGGCAACACCGCTTGCACGAAGCCGCTGAAGGGGAACTGAGGCTTCCCGGACACACGCGCGAAGATGATCTGCTGTTCATCGCACTGGGCCACACAATCAGAACGCACGTGCTGCCGGTCTCGCTGTTCGACGACCTCTTGAGTGCGTTCGGCCAGGATACGATGAAAGACCGGTACGATTCGTGGGAAGAGGTTTTCGACTACTGCCGCCGTTCGGCCAACCCTGTCGGCCGGCTCGTCTTGCGGATTTCCGGGCACGTCGACCCGGCGCTCGATCGATCCTCGGACGCGCTGTGCACCGCGCTGCAGCTCACCAACTTCTGGCAGGACTTCGGCCGGGATTGGCGAGCGGGCAGGTTGTACGTGCCGTGGGATGTCCAGCAGGCCTGCGGCGCCGACGTGCGCGATCTGGACGGCGACCGCATGTCAACCGAATGGGCCCGGGCGATTCACGTGTGCGCCGGGGTGACACGCCGCGAGTTCGATCAGGGCCGGATGGTGTGTGAAGGTGTGACGGGCCGCCTCGGACTCGAGCTTCGCCTCACCTGGCAGGGCGGCCGGCGCGTTCTCGAGATGGTGGAGCAGAGTGCCCATCGTCTGCTCCACTATCGGCCGAAACTTGGCGCTGTCGATCTTCCGCTGTTGCTGTGGCGGACGGCGAGTTGGAGAAACGGAAGCGGGAATGGCGCGTAAGACGAGCTTCTATTACGCCTTTCTTGTCCTGCCCTCCGACCAGCGCCGAGCCATCATCGCCGTCTGGGATTTCTGCCGCGCCGTGGACGATGCGGTCGACGAGCCGGAAGGCGGTCAGGCCGACCGCGTGGGGCTGACTGGCAGGGCCGCGGTTCAGTTCTGGCGAGACGAGCTGGCCCGATGCTACGAGAGTCGCGACCCAGCCACGCCGCAGGGACGCGGACTGGTGCCCTTCATCAGAGTCTTCGACCTTCCGCGGCAGGCGTTCGAAGACGTCATCGACGGCGTGGCCATGGACCTCGAGACCACGCGCTATCAGCGCTTCGACGATCTGCTCGAGTACTGTCACCGTGTCGCGTCGGCGGTTGGCCTCATCTGTATTCGGATCTTCGGCTGCCGCGGCTCCGGCGCGCGCGAGTACGCGCTCAGCCTCGGCGTGGCCTTGCAGCTCACCAACATCGTGCGAGATGTCGCCGACGATCTGGAGAAGGGACGCGTCTACCTGCCGCTGGAGGATCTCGCCGCGAGCGGGTGCACCATCGAGGACCTGTCGGCGCGGCGCATGTCGGATCCGGTTCGCCGGTTGCTGGCGTTCGAATGCCGGCGGGCGCACGACTTCTACGATCGGGCCGTGCAGGCGCGTCCGGACGAAGATCGTTCCAAGCTCGTCGCCGCCGAGATCATGCGCGCCGTCTATTTCGAAACCTTGAAGCGGATCGAACAGCGTGACTACGACGTGTTCTCTCCAGGCGTGCGCGTACCACGGCCGCGTCAGGCCTTGATCGCGCTTTCCCAGTGGCTGCATCCCTCATGAGCCGCTTCGACGTCGTCGTCGTCGGCGCCGGATTTTCGGGATTGACCGCAGCTGTCCGTCTCACGGAGCAGGGGGCACGGGTTCTTGTCCTCGAGTCGCGCAGCCGCCTTGGCGGCCGTGCGACGGCGTACCCGGACCGCGAAACCGGGGACATGGTCGACAACGGACAGCACGTGATCATCGGCGCCTACCGGGACACGCGGGCGTTGCTTGCGACGATTGGCTCGGACGCGGATCTGCAGTTCCAGAAGCGGCTCGACGTGACGATGATCGACCGCGACGGCGTGCGAAGGCGCCTGGAGTGCCCGGATCTTCCGGCGCCGCTCCATCTGCTGGCAGGGGTGCTCGATTGGAACGCGCTGGCCTGGTCCGACAAACTCTCTGCGCTCAGAATGGCCACGCCGCTGCGGCTCGCCAGGCGGCAGCTGCGCCCGGGCGCCACGGCAATTGCAGCGTCTCCGGACGAGACCGTCACGCAGTGGCTCGTCAGAAATGGCCAGACGCCGAGGATCCGTGAGCTGCTGTGGGAGCCGCTGGCGTTGGCCGCACTCAATCAGCCCCCGTCGATCGCTGTCGCGCCGCCCTTCGCGCGTGTGCTCGCCGAGATGTTTGGCGGAGACGCGAGCGCCGCCGCACTCGGCCTGTCGGACACGCCGCTGCATCTGCTCTATGCTGAGCCAGCCAGGAGGTTCATCGAAGCGCGCGGCGGCGAGGTCGTCACGGGCGCGCGCGCAACGGTCAGGATTGCGGCGGCCAGCGGCGAGCCGGTGGTCAGCAGCGTGAGGACGGGATCGTCCGAATGGAATCCGGCGGCCGTCGTTGCGGCCGTGCCCTGGTTTACGTTGAACGATCTGTTCGTTGGCGACATCGGGCCGCTGGCTTCTCTTCTCGGTGCCGCGCGCGCGACGGAGCCGTCGCCAATCTTCACGGTCAACCTGTGGTACGACCGGCCGCTCTTCGACGAGCCGTTCCTCGGGTTTCCTGGGCGGCTGATGCAGTGGGCCTTCAAGCGAACCTCTGCGATGAACGGAGGTGGCCCTTACGTGTCGCTGATCTCGAGCGGTCCCTCCCGCCTTTCGTCGCTCGCCAATCCCGAGATGATCGAAGCGGCGACGACAGAGCTCGTCGAAGCGCTGCCCGAAGCGCGTGACGCCACGCTGATTCGCGCATCCGTCATACGCGAGCCACGGGCAACCTTCTCGCTGGCGCCCGGCCAGCCGCCCAGGCCTTCGACGCGAACCGCCGTCCGTGGCCTGTTCCTGGCCGGCGACTGGATCGACACGGGGCTGCCAGCTACGATCGAGTCGGCCGTGCGGAGCGGCGACCGGGCCGCGGAGGCGATGAAATGAATCTGGAAATCTGGCGATTTGGCAACTTGGTAATTTGACCTCTCACTAGATTTCGTTCATTCGACAGATTCCCCGATTTCCGATTTCAAATTTCCAGATTTGCAGTTCACCAAATTCCCAGATCATTGATGTCCACCGTCGTTCTTCACTACAAGGAGCTCGCGCTGAAGGGCCGGAATCGTCCCTGGTTCGTGCGGTTGCTCCTGCGAAACCTTCGACGGGTGCTCGGCGATCTGCCGGTGCGTCGAGTCCGGCAGGTCATGGGCCGCCTCGAGATCGATCTGGACGACGCCGCGCCCCTCGACGAGGTCAGGGCGCGCCTGGCTCGAGTCTTCGGGATCGCGAACTTCGCAGTCGCGAGCAGGGGGCCTCACGACCTTGATGGGCTGTCCGCGGAGATTCTGAAGGAGCTCGGCGATCGCCGCGTGGCGTCGTTTCGAGTCAGTGCGCGACGAACGGACAAGCGGTTTCCAATGACGTCGCCGCAGATCGAACGTGAAGTCGGCGGCAGGATCAAGCAGGCCACGGGCTGGCACGTCGATCTCTCTCGGCCAGCGCTGACGATCAACGTCGAGATGCTGCCTGATCACGCCGCGTACTTCTTCGAGAAGGAAGCAGGCGCCGGCGGTCTTCCGACCGGCACGGGAGGCCGGGTCGCCTGTCTGCTTTCCGGTGGCATCGATTCGCCTGTCGCCGCCTTCAGGATGATGCGGCGCGGCTGCACGGTGCTGCTGATCCACTTCCACAGCTACCCGATTCTCTCGAGGGCTTCGCAGGAGAAGGTCCGCGAAATCGCCGCGATGCTCGCCAGGCATCAGTTGCAGGCACGCCTCGTGCTCGTGCCTTTCGGCGAGCTTCAGCAGGAGGTCGTCCTCTCTGTTCGTCCGGAGTTGCGGGTGGTGATCTACCGGCGGCTCATGTTGCGCATCGCCGACCGCATCGCGCGCGCATGGCGCGCGAAGGCCCTCGTCACGGGCGAAGTCATCGGGCAGGTGGCGTCGCAGACGATCGAGAACCTGACCACCATCGCCGGCGCGACGGCTCTGCAGATCCTTCGGCCTCTCGTCGGCATGGACAAGGACGAGATCTGCGCGGAGGCGGAGCGCATCGGCACGCTGTCGATCTCGAACATTCCGGATCAGGATTGCTGCACGCTGTTCACGCCGAAGCACCCGGCGACGCGGGCGAGGCCCGAGGATGTCGTCGCCGCAGAGATGTCACTTCCAGTCGACAATATGGTGGCCTCTGCAGTGGAGGCCGCCGCCGTGGAGCGCTTCGATTTCCCGGTGCTAAAATACGCGACCGGTTCGCGGACGGGAGCGATCGGTGGAGGAGCCATGTTCAAGTCAGTGAAGGAGATCGTCGAGGGCGTGAAACCGGCGGCCACTATCTCGGCCGATCGGATGAGCGTCACCAACGTCGCCGCTGCGAGTGGCGACATGATTGACGCGCTTGTACGCACGGCCGTCTTCGGAGCCGACGCCGAGATCAAGGGCACCGCCCGCTGGGCGATCCGCCAGCTCGGCCTGGCCGCCGGCATCCGGCCCGCGTCGATACACGACTTGTACCTGGCGATGGGCCGCGGAGAGGCGAGTGGCTTCACGGTGCCCGCGATCAATGTGCGGGCGATGGCGTACGACACGGCGCGCGCGGTGATCCGCGCCGCGAAGGGCTTGAACGCCGGCGCGTTCATCTTCGAGATCGCGCGGTCCGAGATCGGGTATACCGCGCAGCGTCCCCACGAATACGTCGCCGTCGTCATCGCTGCCGCGCTGCGCGAGGGCTACCGTGGCCCGCTCTTCATCCAGGGCGATCATGTGCAGACGAACGCGAAGAAGTACAACAGCCCGGAACGCGACAAGGAGATGGCCGCGCTCCATGCCCTGATCAAGGAGGAGATGGAGGCGGGCTTCTACAACATCGACATCGACACGTCGACGCTCGTTGACCTGAGCAAGACGACGCTCGAAGAGCAGCAGGAAGTGAACGTCACACTGGCTGCCGACTACGCCGCGTTCATTCGTGCACACGAGCCCAAGGGCGTTACCGTGTCGGTTGGCGGAGAGATCGGCGAGGTTGGTGGGAAGAACTCCGACGTTCACGAGCTCCACGCGTACATGAAGGGCTTCAACCGCTAGCTCGCTGAACGCGGAAAGTCGCTCGTCGGGCTGAGCAAGATCAGCGTGCAGACAGGGACGGCGCACGGCGGCTTCATCAACGCCGACGGCACCGTTCGGACGGACGTCAAGATCGATCTGGTGACGCTCCAGGAGCTGTCACGCGTCGCCCGGGAGGAGTATGGCCTCGGCGGTGCCGTCCAGCACGGCGCGTCGACGCTGCCGCCGGAAGCCTTCGACGCCTTCCCGCGCGTCGGCGCCTGCGAGATCCACCTCGCGACGAACTTCCAGAACATGGTCTACGAGCACGCGCAGTTCCCGGCCGACCTGAAGAACGAGATGTACGCCTGGGTGCGGGAGAACGCGACCGAAGAGCGCAAGCCGAAGGACACCGAGGAGCAGTTCATCTACAAGGCGCGCAAGAAGGCGCTCGGTCCCTTCAAGCAGAAGATGTGGGACATGCCGGAGGGCCCGCGTCGCGCGATCGGCCAGGCGCTGGAGGATCAGTTCGCGTTTCTGATGCGCAAGCTGAAGATCGAGAACACCGCGAGTGTCGTGGCGAAGTTCGTGCGGGTGCCTGAAGTGCCGGTCACCCGCGACGACGAGATCGTCGCCGCGGGCGGGACCATTACTGCTGCCGAGCGGAAGGCCGAAGGCCTCGCTGACTGATCTCGGTCAGTCCGGAATGCCGTCGTGCGGAATGTGGTCCGCGGGCGTGACTTCCAGGAAGATCACCTTCGCCGGGCGGTTCGCCACGCCGAAGTCGTACAGGATGTCGTAGGCCTTCCAGCGGCCCTCGAGGAAGACCGTCATCTTGTCGTTCGAGATGGCGCCCGACGGGTTCCGCTGGCGGCCTGCATTGAAGCCAGCCTGCTTCAGATGCCAGATGAAGCGGAGCTGAAGCTCTTCGCCGGCCGCGATCGCCTGCTGCTCGGTCGGATGCGCCCCAGCGAGGTGCGGATACTCCGCATCAACCCCCTCGAGAATCTGCAGTGCACGGTCGCGGGTCTGCGGTCCCGGCCCGATGTGATACGGGTTGTTCGAGGGCGCGGGATTGCCTGGCGAGCTCGGCGGGAACACCGAGTTGGGACGCCGCAGCGTCTCGCTGCCGGAGACGGGACCGAGGCAGGTCGATCCCGAGTAGTTCACGTGAAGGACATCGCCTTCGAGCCGGCCCGTGCCGTCCAGCGTGAAGGGGCACGTCGTGGTCACGCCGCTCACACTCGCCTCGCCCGTCACCGACATCGTCACGTCATTGCCGTTGATCTGACCTGAACCGTTTCCCTCCACCAGCACCACTCCGGCGCAGATTCCGGCGAAGGCTCCGGAGATCGAGTTGGACGACTGCTGCGTGACGTTCCACTGGAAGCTCCCACAGACCCAGGTTGAGGGGTCTGAGAGAGGAACCTCGGAGCTCCAGAGGCCCATGAGCGCGCCGCCCGTTCCCACCGGGTTGTTCACCGAGGGCATGGTCGGAGAAAGCAGCTCGCTCTGGTGCTCGAACGTGCAGGCCGTGGTCATCAGCAGCGTGGCGCACAGAAAGGCAGATCGAAACCGATTCATGGTCATCCCAGGCTCACTATTCCTTCGCTGGAGGGGGCGCGGTTACGAAACCGTCGCCGAAATAACGACTGCGTATTATCGACCCGAGCGGATTAGCTTGAATCCCGACAGTACGCGGATTCAGCGTGCGAGCGGGTGCAGAAGCCCTGCCATATAGTCGCGGAGGCCGTCGCCAGTACTGCGAAATGCCAGCTCCGGCCAGGGGATCGCATCGGCGGTGAATTCAGAGGCCTCCAGAGACTCGTCGTCTACGGCGAGCGATCCGCCAATGGCCCTGGCGGCATAGACAATGACGACGAGTGAGGCACCGGGGTAGGAGTAGATGTTCACCAGACCTTCGAGCTCGACGTCGAGGCCGCACTCTTCCCGCGCTTCACGCACGGCGGCATCGAGAATCGACTCACCGCGATCCACATATCCACCAGGAAAGACCCACTTGCCATACCCGGGCTCGATGGCCCGGCGCACCAGGACGATTCGGCCGGACTCGGAGCGGATGATGGTGCCGACCGCGACCTTGGGATCGAGATAGAAGACGAACCCGCAGTCGGCACAGACGAGGCGAGGCGGCTCGGTGGATTTCAGAAGGCGGAGTTCAAGCGTGCCGCCGCACCGCGGACAGAAGCGATAAGCGTTGGCGTCGTCGTGCGGATGAGGATTCGTATCGGGCACAGCGATCGTCGGAGCGTCGTGCGTGGAAGCCTGCAAAGTATAATTCGAGGATCATGTCCATTCTGAAGGTGGCGCACATGGGCCACCCCGTGCTTCGCATGCGGGCCCGCCCGATCGATCGCTCCGAGCTCTCCAGTCAGGTGATGCAGACGCTCATCGACGACATGATCGAGACGATGGTCGAGTACAAGGGCGTCGGGCTTGCCGCACCGCAGGTGCATCAGGGACTGCGGCTGTTCGTGGCCTCCCTCGATTCAGACGACAGCAACGCGCCGGCGCACGTGATGGTGAACCCCGAGGTCGTGCCCATCGGATCGGACACCGAGGACGACTGGGAGGGCTGCCTCAGCATTCCCGACATCCGAG